>CAZPIS010000040.1:0-9746 GCA_964586745.1 uncultured Ruminiclostridium sp. | reverse complement strand
TATCCTTAGCTCTGTCACTTGTATAAGGATAGCTGTGAAAATATACAGCCTCAAGTTCAACTCCACGTTTAGCTATCATCCATCCTGCCACAGGACTGTCTATACCTCCTGAAAGTAAAAGAGTAGCTAATCCTCCCGTTCCTGTCGGAAGGCCTTTTGCCGAAGGTATTATTTCCGAATAAAGGTAGGTTTGTTCACGAACCTCTACATAAAAAATGAAATCCGGATTATGAACATCTACCTTGAGCTGCGGAAATCCGTCAAGTATATGTCCGCCCAACTCAGCACAAATACGTGGGGAATTCAGCGGAAAGCTCTTATCCCCTCTCTTTGCTTCAACCTTAAAGGTTTTATATGTTTTTCTTTCTAAAAGCTCCCTCACAATATCAATAGAGGTTTTTTTAATATCTTCATAATTTGATACAATTCTGGTGACGGGGCTGACTGACGCTATCCCAAATATTTTTGTAAGTCTAATAATAGCCTCGTCCATGTCAAAATCTAAATCTTGTGATTCGATATATATTCTGCTTTGAGATTTTGTAACCTTTATATTTCCAAGATTGGAAAGCTTATGCTTTATATTTTTAATCAGCTTATTTTCAAAAACATATTTGTTAAGCCCTTTTAAAAATATTTCCTCATACCTTACCAGAATAATTTTATCCATCGTCTTAGACCTTCCTATTTTTTTAATTTTTTCATTATTTCTTTAATTGCATCAGCCGCAATATAAGCCTCTTTTACGGTATTAAATGAACCAAAGCTGAATCGTATTGCTCCCTCTGCAAATTCACGTTTAATTCCAACCCTTTTAAGTACATGACTTACGGCATTATTTTTAGAATTACATGCTGATCCGCTGGATACATATATATCCTGCATTTCAAGAAAATGCAGAAGAGTTTCCGATTTTATACCTTTAAAAGATATATTCAGAATATTTTCAACCCCATCATCGGGAGAATTAATTTTAATTTCTGATCCAAGTGAATCAGAAAATGATTCTGTGAGCACTTTTCTTATCCCGGCGCTGTTTATTTGATCCTCTCTCATACTTTCTGTTTTCATAGAAGCAGCAAGAGCAAATCCCGCTATACACGGTACGTTCACCGTACCTGAACGAAGTTTTCGTTCATGTCCTCCTCCCAACATTAAGGGATGAAGTCTTGTTCCCTTTCTCATGTATAACATTCCGACACCCTTCGGCCCGTGTATTTTATGTGCACTGAAGGAAATAAGATCAGCCTTTAAATCTCTTATATTTATCGGTATTTTACCATAGGCCTGAACAGCGTCAACATGAAAGACAGTTGATCTATTATTGGATTTAATAATTCGAGCTGCATCAATAATCGGTTCTATTGTTCCCAATTCATTGTTTACAGCCATTAAGTTAACCATAATTGTATCTTTTCGAAGCTTTGCCCTAAGATCATCTATTAGTATTTGTCCGTATGCATCAACATCAATAAATTCAACTTCATATCCAAGTCTCTCCAGTTCATTCAATGACTCTAATGAAGCAGAATGTTCTACAGGCGAGGAAAGGATATGATTACCCGAACGTTTTAGTATTTCTGCCGATCCTCTCAGCGCCATATTAATTGATTCTGTCCCCCCTGAAGTGAAAATCAGTTCTTCAGGCTCTGCTTTTATTGTTGCAGCAAGCTTGGCTCTCGCATCTTCCAGAACTCTTTCGGCTCTTAATCCAAGAATATGCAATGACGATGAATTTCCGAACTCCTCTGACATAAGCATAGATATAAGCTCTATTACTTCTTTATACGGTTTTGTTGTAGCACTGTTATCAAAATATATCATAATAAATGCCTTTCATAATATTAATGAAAGTATCTTCTCCTATTTAAGCATCTAAAACCCTTACTTCCAATCCGTTTTTTGATATCTCAACAAGGGCATAGGTAGCAGTTGGGAATCCTCGGGGGTATGCGATACTGCCTGGATTTACAAAGGTTATATTTGATCGTGTATCTTGCAGTGGACAGTGAGTATGCCCGAATAGAACCAAATCTATATTATCCTTTATTGCTTTTCTTTCAAGCCGTTCTATGCCGCTTTTTACACTATACAGATGTCCGTGAGTTAAAAGTATTCGCTTTCCCTCAATCTCTAAAACTAATTCAGTTGGAATGTCATAAACCATATCACAATTCCCCGGTATCATCATGACATTTAAATCGGTGCATTGGGTTTTTATGATATTGGCATCCTTGTAATAATCGCCAAGATGAATTAACCCATCAATATTGGGGTATTGTGATATTACTCTTTTTACTGCAAATAAGTCGCCATGTGTATCACTAATCACAAGATAGAGTTTCATGAAAATCTCCAGTTCTCAATGCTTCAGCTAGTTGAATAAATGCTTTGCCTCTATGACTGATGCTATTTTTTATCTCAGAATCAATTTGTGCCATAGTCCGGTTATATTCATGAATATAAAAAACCGGATCATATCCGAAACCGTTTTCACCCATGGCTTTATATGCTATTTTCCCTTCAATGGTACCGTTAAAGGTTTTTGAACCTATATCAGTGACAAGAGAGACAGCACATTTAAAACGAGCTGACCGGTATTCATCAGGTATGCCTTCCATTAAAACTAGAACACCTTCATATCTTTCTTTATCACTTACACTATTTAAAAATCTTGCTGAATAAATACCCGGTGCGCTGTTTAAAAAGTCAATTTCTAAACCGCTGTCATCGGCTACAACCATTTCACCTGTCATTTTGTGAATTGTCATAGCTTTTATAAATGAATTCTCTTCAAAACTATTTCCTGTTTCTTCAATTTCAATATCTATACCTGCTTCTTTAAGCGATAATATTTCATATTCATAATCCGGTAAAAGACTTTTTATTTCTTTTACTTTTCCGTTATTTTTTGTTGCAATAATAAGCCTTTTCATTACTTCTCCTTAGATAAAAGCACATTTTTCTGTATATCAATTATATTCTCAATACCTTTTTGTGCTAAATCAAGTAAATTATCAAGAGTCTTCCTGTCAAACGGGCTTTCCTCTCCGGTTGCCTGAACCTCAATAAGCTGCCCTGATGCTGTCATAACAACATTCATGTCAACAGTTGCTTTTGAATCTTCAGCATAGCATAAGTCTAACAATTCATTACCATGAACGTATCCAACACTGATTGCCGCAACAAAATCTTTAATTGGAATCTCACTAATATGTTTGTTATTTACTAACAGACTGCAAGCATCCATTAATGCCACAAATCCGCCTGTTATAGCAGCTGTTCTGGTACCTCCGTCAGCTTGTATAACATCACAATCAATAGTAATGGTTCTCTCTCCCAGAATTTTAAAGTCTATAACAGATCTTAGAGATCTTCCTATAAGCCTTTGAATTTCATTTGATCTGCCATTTATTTTTAAGACATTTCTATCCCTATTATTTCTTGTTAAAGTCGCCCTTGGCAGCATATCATACTCAGCTGTGACCCAGCCTTCTCCTGTGCCTTTCTTAAAAGGGGGTACTTTTTCATCAACACTTGCGGTGCAAATGAGCTTTGTTTCTCCAAACTCGACTAAAACAGAGCCCTCTGCGTATTTATTAAAATCTCTTGTAATCTTGATATTTCTTAATTCATCATTTTTTCTTCCATCGATTCTTATCTTCTCCATAACAAAAAACACCATCCGTATTTAATCTCTAATATGTTATCACATGTATGGCTTGTTATCCAGAAAATAAAAATATCCTTAAAAGAACTTTTATACAGTCTGACGCAGTATCAATTCCCGGAGTTTAATATCTGAATAATACTATTTGCTATAGACTCAGCGGCTTTTTGTATAAATGCATCTGTGTTCAATAGTTCTAAGTCGCCCGCATCTGACATGCATGCTACTTCGGCCAGGATAGCCGGCATTTTAGTATCTCTCAAAACAACGGTATTTTGCCTTCCTTGTATACCTATGTTTGCTGTTTTTAAATCCTTCACAAGATTATCGCACATAAGCTTCGCAAAAGGTTTTCCTCTATAGCTTGTATAGTGATAAAGAACCATTGACCCCTTCATACCGCTTGGCATACTGTTATTATGAATGCTAACAAATAGATATGCATTTCTGTCATTGGCAAATTTAACTCTCTCGTCTAATCCCATGCTTTTATCAACAGTACGAGTAAGTACAACATTAAATCCTTTGGATTTAAGGATTTTTTCGCATCTTAATGCTATATCTAAATTATATACCTTTTCATAATACTTACCAAAAACAGCCCCCGGATCGCTGCCGCCATGGCCGGGATCAATTACTACCAGCTTAGAATCGCCGGCACTTCCTGTCCCTGTACTTACTACAACAAGAAGTTCATTATTACCGGAACCAGCCACGATTTCAAATTTCTTATTCGGGTCCTTTTTATTAATAGTCAAAAAGGAACTGCTGGCTGTTGATAATAAATCTACTGATTTAATAAGACTGTCATTAATATTCAAGGAACCGGAACCAAGATTTATTATATTGATTGGTATCATAAATGTAACGGTGCCTTTGCTTCCCGTATCATCGACTATTATCTTATCTCTGTAGCTATGATACTTATCTACTATTCCGGTACCGATTAAACGAAGAGCTGTTTTTCCGTCACCGTTTCCTGCCTTGATATTATTCATCGGTGAAGTCCCGGAGGAAGGCGTCTCGGAAGTTGAAGGTGGTGTAGATGGTTTAGGAGAACTACTGGGTTTAGTAGAACTACTGGGTTTCGGTGTAGCTATAGGACTTGATGATGGCACAGAAGAAGTTACTGGAACAGAGGCTTTCTCACCCTTGATTACAAACTTCGAACTTCCGCTTGATACAGTATGAGAATATGTAATCGAATTTTTGTAGGGAATGCGAATTATTGTGCTGTCTTGCTTTAAATTATAATTTACCAGCGCTCCGTGTATAACCGAATTACCTGTCAAAAATCCTTCGGTAAATCTGCTATCCTTTCCCGGAATAGTAATCTGAATTATTTTTTCCTTTTCTCTTAGCTCAAATCTTGGCATATTACCTTTGTTAGCCTGAGTTAAACTGATACCGTTAAGATTAACCGAACAGGAGTCTCCTGACATCACAAAAGCTAAAGGCCCGTTACTGGTTTTGATATTTGAGGTAGGAGATATTACACCTCCGTTACCTTCAGCGGGTGTATTTGAAGAATTTGGTGTTGCCGAAGGTTTAGGTGTTGTTGATGGTGTTGGGGCTGTTGATGGTATTGGTGCAGGGGTTGAACTTGGTACGGGTGCTTTACTGGGACTCGGCGTAAGAGTTGATGCGGTGCTGCTTCCAATAGTTAAAAGAATGTATTTACCATCTGATGAAGTAGCCAAAGAATAAACAGGCTTTTTTGTGGTTTCTACAACAACACTTGTTCGTTTAGGGTCGGACATATTAGCAAGACGTATTTGAACAACAGTCCCTTTATTTATATCAAACTTAATAGATCTTGATACGTCAGCATTTTCTATTTCAAAACCCAAGCGATAATTATTAATAGATCCTTCGGGAGCTATAAGATATTGTTTTATGACTTTAGTTGATGAAGAAAAAATACGAATTTCCTCAGAATTATTGCTCTGTGAGTATGTAACCTTGGAAACAGAGCCCCCTGTTGATATTTCCGAAACAATTGATGCTTGAACCTTTGCAGGCATTGATATTAAAATAGAGAATATTAAAAAAAATACAAGCAGTATCGACATGATTTTCTTCATTATTACACCCCATAACATTTTTCTTTAGTATCTGATGTTAATTTTACCACCTTTTTGGCATCTTTAATTAAACAAAAAGATTACAAGTTCTTTTCAACATCCTATTCAAAATTATATATCGGCTTTTTGGGGTGATCAGATTCACTATATGAATAAAAACAACCACAATATTTTTGCATATAATAGTTTCTTCCTCTGGAAATCTCTCTTCCCTTTCTGTAGAGCCCTCTGAAATCTTCATAATAGAACTCAATTCCGTATTTATCAGCC
Source organism: uncultured Ruminiclostridium sp. (assembly GCA_964586745.1). Classification (GTDB taxonomy): domain Bacteria; phylum Bacillota; class Clostridia; order DSM-8532; family DSM-8532; genus DTU059. The sequence continues at coordinate 3,722 of CAZPIS010000040.1, read as the reverse complement.
AAGGTCTTTCCCATATTCTTAATTAGCTCGTGATTCTGATACGGACTTATCAACAAGCTTGTGGTAAATGCACTGAAATTGTTATCCTTTGCATATCTTGCAGTTTCATCCAATCTCAATGAATAACAGGTATCGCACCTAAGAAGTTTATCAGTTCCGAGATTATTTTTCCAATAATCATATTTATAATCATCATTATAATAAACATCAAAACTAAACTCGTCCGACAATTGCATAACCGAAAGCTTTCGCTTTTCATACTCTTCAAATGGATGAATATTGGGATTATGAAAAAATCCTTCAAGGGAAATTTCCGATTCGTTTTTGAATTTTTCAACAATAGCTACGGCGCACGGTGCGCAGCACATATGCAGTAAAAGTTTCATATTGGTTCCTTTTCACAGAAAATCATTCCGGGTTTCAATTCATGACCGCAGGCATACTGCTGAGGTGTCATTCTTTTGCAGGATTCGGCCTGAATTTCATGTATAAGTAAAGCTCCATCCCCTGTTTTTACCCACATATCACAGGATTCTAATTCAAGGATTGTCCCCGGTAAAATATCAGGATTATTAATTTTTTCATTTAAAATTTCAGGAATATCTTCTATATTGGAACAGCAAATTTTAAACCTTATGCCGCACATCATTGATTGGGCACCCGGCCATGGATTAGTACCGCGGATTCTGTTGTGAATAGATAAAGTAGGCTGCCACCAGTCTATGACTCCTGTTTGTTTATCTATTTTTTGCGCATAACTAGCCTGATTCTCATTCTGTTTTATTCGTCTCAATGTTCCAGCTTCCAAGGCTTTTATAGTTTTTATCAAGGTTTTTGCGCCAAGTTCTGACATAATATCGTAAAGTTCACCTGCTGTCATGTCGATATCAATACTTATTTCATCCTTCAGCAGTATGTCCCCTGTATCCATACTCAATTCAGTAAACATTGTAGTTATACCGGTCTTTTCGTCGCCATTAATAATTGCCCATTGTATAGGAGCCGCCCCCCTGTATTTGGGCAACAACGAACCATGAACATTTATAGTCCCGAATTTTGGTATATCCAATAAGCTCTGTGGTAGTATTTGACCAAATGCACAGGTAACAATAAGCTCCGGTTTTAGTATCGTAAATTTCTCTATCATTTCGGGTTCTTTTAACAGCTTTACAGGCTGGTAAACAGGTATATTATTGGCTTGTGCATATTCCTTTACGGGAGGTTTCTGAAGAATATGTCCTCTGCCCTTGGGACGATCAGTCTGTGTAACTACACCAATAATTTCATAATTATTATCAATTAATGCTTTTAAAGAAGGTACCGCAAAATCAGGAGTACCCATAAATAGAATTCTCATTTAAATTATTCCTTCTCTAGATCAACAAATTCAATTACCTTTTCATCAAAAAGTATACCGTCTAAATGGTCCAGCTCATGACATATACAAATAGCTTTAATTTCGGTTCCCTCGGTTCGTACCTTTACACCGTCTCTATTCAGATACTCAACAACCACTCTTTGGGGGCGTTTTACTTTTCCGTATATTCCCGGCACACTTAAACATCCTTCTGCCTCAATCTGTTCACCTTCAGATTCAATTATTACAGGATTAATAAGCTCCATCAGCCCATCGCCCACATCTATTACGACAATTCTCTTAAGTATTCCTACCTGCGGGGCTGCCAATCCTACTCCATTTCCTTCATACATGGTCTCAGACATATCATCCAGCAAATCAAGAACTCTGCTGTTTATCTCTTTTACTTCCTTGCACCGCTTATTTAATACTTCGTCTCCCTTTTTTACAATATTACGAATTGCCATATCTAATACTCCTCATAATAACATTGCTTGTTAATATATCTATTATCCTAACTTTTATTATATCATTCGTTCAGCCAAGCAATTCAATTGCTTTACAACGTCTATCGACGGCATTACATCTGATATTATATCATGCTTGCCGGGTCGATATCTACACTAATGTCAGTGCTGCCGATTTTAATCTTAGGAAACATATCAAGTGCCTCATTGACAAGCTGAATCAATGTATTGATTGATTCTATTTTAATAATAATTCTCCACCTGTATCTGCTTCTAATTATAAATATTGGTGAAGGTAGTACATCTGAGCATTCAAACTTAGATTTGCTGCTGTACTTATCTTGGATTTTGCCTCTTAAAGCAACTAATGAAACCTTTGCGTCATTTTGATCCTCGCCTGATACAATCACCATACCAATATGGCAAAAAGGAGGCGAATACATAATTTTGCGCATTGCAATTTCTTTTTGATAAAAAGCTTCGTAATCCTGCGCCATAGCTGTTTGAACAGCATAATCATCAATATTATATGCCTGCAGAATTACACGTCCAGGCTTTTCACCTCTGCCTGCCCGACCTGAGGCCTGTGTTATCAGTTGAAAGGTCCTCTCACTTGCTCTATAATCACTATTAAAAAGAGAGGCATCGGCAGATAGGATTCCTACTAAGGTAACATCAGGAAAATCATGACCTTTTGCTACCATCTGCGTTCCCAATAAAATATCTGCTTCTTTATTGCGAAATGCATCTAAAAGCTTACGGTGACCATGCTTCCCGCTTGTAGTATCCATATCCATGCGTAGAATTCTAAATCCGGCAGAATGGTTTATAAGCTCTTCTTCGACCTTCTGTGTTCCTGTACCGAATGCTTTGATTTTTTGACTTTCGCAATTAGGGCAGGTTTTTGGTATAGGCTCTGAATAACCACAATAGTGGCAAATTATTTGTCTGTCATGGGTATGTACAGTCAATGTGACACTACAATTAGGACATTTTGAAGTATACCCGCAATCTCTGCAAAGTAAAAACGAAGCATATCCCCTTTTATTAAGAAATAGGATGCTCTGCTCCTGGTTATTTTTATTGTTAATAAGCTCTTGTTCAAGCTTTCTGCTTAAGACTCCTCTATTTCCTTCTCTCAATTCTTCTCTCAAGTCCACAATAAGAGTTTCAGGTAAAGGCATGGAATTAGGTCTGTTTTTCATGGTCAACAGCATTGCTTTCCCGTTTAAAGAACGATAATAGGTCTCTATTGACGGAGTAGCAGAACCCAGAACCAATAGCGCACCGTTTATATTACACCGAGCCCTGGCTACATGACGGGCATCATATTTCGGAGTATTTTCTGATTTATATGTCAACTCATGTTCTTCATCAATTATTATGATTCCGATGTTCAACAAGGGGGCAAAAACAGCAGAACGCGCTCCTATTACCACATCTACTTCGCCTGCTTTAATTTTTCGCCATTGATCAAAGCGTTCTCCCTGAGACAACCGGCTGTGCTGAATTGCAACTCTGTTGCCAAATTGTGCAGTAAAGCAGCTAGTCATCTGTGGCGTTAGTGATATTTCCGGTACTAACACTATTGCAGTTTTTTTGTTTTTAATTACTTCCTCAATAAGTCTTATATATATCTCGGTTTTTCCGCTTCCTGTAATACCGTGAATTAATATTTCGTTAAGCTTGTTTTGACTCAGCAGCGGTATTGTGCCTTTAAGTACTTGTGCTTGATCGTCAGTTAAAACCAATTCTTTTGGAATATCACATGTAATACTGTCAAAAGGGTTTCTATCCACTTCTATTTCACTATATGAAACCAGCCCCTTTTTAGCCATATTGCGAATTGTTGCATGGGATACTCCTGATATCAGTAAAATGTCTTGAAGAGAGCATAT
>CAZPIS010000039.1:0-9831 GCA_964586745.1 uncultured Ruminiclostridium sp. | reverse complement strand
AAACTAACAGAAATCAATATGGCCGAAGGCGACTCCACGGGTTGCTTTATTCAATATTTCAGTGATGCAACATATAAAGAAGCTATAAAATTCTACAGGGAAAAGCTTAGCGACAAGACCGATTATACTGAAAACGATGAAACCCCCGGTGAGGTATGGATAAGATGCAAGGCGCTGGAGTGGGATATAGATGTAAGAATTATGGATGATGGTGATAACAGTTATATGGAAATTAACTGTTATTTAGATTAGGAGGGCGGAGCAATGAAAAGGATGAGCAAGCTTTTATTGATATTTCTATTGTGTCTGAGCATGATATTACAAGGCGTTCCGTCTATAGCAGCAGATGATAAAGAAAAGGAAAAGGAAGAACCTACCTATAAGACAAAATATACGGCGAAAAAAGTAAAAAAGCCACCATACTGCATTTCTGTGGATGGCACAGAGGATAAGGACTTTGCTGATCCGATCTGGGACGCCGGCAGCAAAACAAGGATTAATATCATCGGTCAGTGTGATGATGACAAAATAGGCTCTGAATGGGAATTTAAAGTTAAGGTCTTTATCCTGTTTTCAGGTGAGACAGAACCTATTGAAGGCCTGGAGGGCTCTCTTAAAATGGGGTTATTTGCTGAGCTTGATGGTACTAAAAAGGCTGATATGACAGACATAGCCGAGAAACGGAAGGAAAAAGCGGAAGAGGAAAAAAAGGAGAGAAAGACATATACTCCAAGACCAACTCCTCCTAAAATTGATGCCACACCTGAAGAAATGAGAAAGATGGAATCTGCGACTAAGGAAGTTTATAAGACTGAGTTTGATATAGATCTTAAGGGAAATATAAGCAATTGGGATTCTCAAACGGTCCATGGTAAGTTGGGTAAGGGTGATCAGCAATTAGATGTTCATGCTGATTTTTTGCCTGAAGATACAACTGTTAAATCTAAAGCTAAGGTAAAGCTCAGCGTTTATTCAGAGAATGATGTTGTTGCAGAAATTACGGTAGAGGGTAAAACCTATGGACCCTATGCCGGTATTTTTACTTGCCGGGAGGACTTGGAAACCCAAAGAAAAGACAGCGGTACATGGCCTATCTGGGGCGTTTGGACCGATGCAAATCCTTACGAGCGTATGCCTAATGTATCGGGTGATTACGAAACCATTCAGAAACAAATAGAGGAAAATCAAAATCCCAAGAAAATTAATTATATGGAAGGACGTTGGGTATCCCTTAAAAAGGGTAAAGGAGATGATCCCAGCACCTATTCTACCTTACAGGTATCCGAAACAGATATTACCCATGAGGAAGGTGAAATCTGGCCTTATCCCGGAAGCATGCAGTTTAAGCCAAAAGCGAGAACGGTTTATTCCAGGGACATGACCGAGGAGTTACGCTCCTATAAAATACCTGATTACACGGTTAGTATCACCTATTTTACCGGGAGCGACAGAATAAGCTATCAAGGCTTCGGTATGCTGATAAGGGTGCGCAATCCTAATGTCATCGGTGTTTGGTCCAGCATAGGAAACCTCCCGATGCCCAATTTAGAAAGGGATTCTGATATTCCTATGGGCACATGGTACGAGTTTAAAAAAGGCGGAAGTGAAGAACAGGCAAAGGTCTCTAAATATTATAGTGCAGCCTATACATTTACCAGAATCATATCTAATAAAGATAAAAGTATTGTAATTGATAAAGGAACTGCAATTATGATGCCTGTCGCTGATAGAGATCATATTACATTAAGCAATATTGAATCAGAGAGAATTGATGAGAACGGCACAAAAACTAAATCAACCAAGGAAGATGAAATTATCGGGGTATCCGATTACAGCAAGAGTGAAGGGACGATTAAGTATAATGCAATAGAATATACCTCCATACCCGGAATGAGCATAGAGGGGAGCTGGTCAACGCTCGAGCCGTCTGTAAAGGCTCCTGATGTAGAAAGCGGTTCCTTCAAGGTTCGCGACGAAAACGGCGATGCCTTTGATCCCCCGGCAGACAGCCAATGGTTGGACTTCGACAAGGGAGAGAAGACATTAACCTGGACAAAAATGGTCTCTGAGCCTGCCGGAATACTTGTAGAAACATCAAAATACAGAACCTTTGGTGAGGACCTGCTACTTTTAACCGATACAAAAGGAAGCTTTTATGCAAGTCCCGGAACCGGCATAGAGAGCTTTGAGGATGAAGAATATATGTATGGCGAAAAGCTGTTGCATGTGGAGAAAATTGAAAAGGAAATAGAAGTTGAAGGCAAAAAAGAAAAAGTGCCTGTTTCATTTACTATAGAAGGTGAAGGCAAATTCCTGCCAATAAAAAACTGAATATCTTGAGTAACACTATCAAAAACATGGAATTGAGATTAGGAGATAGGCTATATGAAAAAAATACTAGCGTGTTTACTATTAATTAGCGTTTTCTTTTGCTTTACAGGATGCGAAAGACTTGAGAAAAATGATGCGCAAGAAAGTAATGAAGGTACTGAAGAATCAATATCTATGCCGGAGATACTTCCTTCAGGTGGAGTATATTGGGCAACATATTCAAATATTCCCGATAAGCCTGACTCGGCAGATCAATTGGCGCTAGAAGGTCCTTATTATGTTGGAAGAGTGGAGATTGGAGAGCCAAGTACATCAGAAATTATTGCAGCTGTTGAATTTGAGAAAGGTCAAAATAGTGCTGCTGATACTAATCCGAACGATCATTCAAAATACTGGGTTGAGAGAATTCAGAATGCAGAAGGTAAAACAACTTCTCTTAAGCTATCTTCAACAGCGGCAAATAACTTCTACTTGAATCTATACCTTTATTCAGTTGCAGATGATACTCCAGCGCTTAATGTTAATGGCCTTATGTCTGATAGCGGAGTACATTCACCTGACGGGTCTGTAATATCCGATCCATATGAAGATCCTGAATTACCAATTGCCGGGTTTAAGGAACTTAAGTTTATGGGAAGCCATAAGCAGGGAAATGAAATTAAAGAGACCGTAGAAAAGGCTGGATATCCGGCAGAATCGGTTCAATACCAAAATGGTGAATACAGCTTCAAAACGCTGAAAGAACTTGATGGTAGGGCAAAAATTGAAGAAACTGTTCTTAGACCTGAAAACTGGAAGCCGGATAAAGGCATAACCAAGGGAAATGTGGGATTATACAACTATTCAGACGGGTTTACCGGGAAAATTAAGTTTGATTGGATTTTTAATGGAATTGCTTTTACTGTGGAAATCAATGATGCCAAACTGAAAATGATTGATGATGGAATGGATGAAACTAATTATACTTTAAGTGGAACCGCCGAAATTAATCTTCAATCATTCAGTATGGGAGATGTTGTTTACAGACTTAAAGACAAACAAAAGAAGTCATTCAGTGATGAATATGGTTTTAAGGTATTAAAAACTCCGGAACCGGCTGTCAGATGGGACTTTGTTGAAGAGTGGGAATATATCAGTGATTCTCAGTATGCTGCACCTAATTTGCTCATGATATCCTTTATTACAGGAACAAGTCCTACTGATTTTGACGATGTGCTGGTAGAAGGCCTGGATGAACTGGACGGAACATACAATATGACTTTTATGATGCCTGCTATGGGTGGCACTGCAACATGGACTTTCGAGCCTGATAATGGTTGAAGTAAATAAGAAATAATAAAATCAACCCTTTTCATAGAAAGCGGGTGATTTTGTTGCACTTTAAATTATTTGGGTATGATAATAAGTAATGAAAGTATTTAAGGGTCAAGGAGGATGCTTATTATGAATACTGATAATATAAATAACGAGATAAAAGAAATATATCTGGCCGGCGGCTGCTTTTGGGGAACAGAAAAATATCTGTCCCTAGTACATGGCATCGTTGAAACCGAGGTAGGATATGCAAACGGTAACACCGAAACCCCAACCTATGATGATGTTTGCTACAGAAATACAGGCCATGCCGAAACCGTAAAGGTATTGTATAATCCCGATGAAATAAGGCTGGAGTTTATACTGAAGCTATATTATGACGTAATAGACCCTGTTGCCGTAAACCGCCAAGGGAATGATGTGGGTACCCAGTACCGCACGGGCATTTATTATGTTGATGAAAAGGATAAAGATATAATTCTAAATTCGATAAAGGAGCTGCAAAAGAGCTATACAAGGCCTGTAGCAATTGAGGTGAAGCCGCTTGAAAACTATTATGTAGCCGAGGAATATCATCAAAAGTATCTGGATAAAAACCCAAACGGATACTGCCATATAGGTAAAAGTAAGTTCGAAAATGCAAAGCAGGCAAGGGATGCGAAGCAATTAAACCGGGTAAAGGCTGATTCTCTAAAATATCAATTAAAATCCAATACTGAATTGAAGGATTCCCTAACCGAAATACAATACAACGTTACCCAAAACAATGACACAGAACCGCCTTTCAGAAATGAGTATTATGATAATTTCAAAGAGGGAATATATGTGGACATAACTACCGGGGAACCACTCTTTGTATCCACTGATAAATTTGAATCAGGCTGCGGTTGGCCCAGTTTTTCAAAACCCATAAGTCGTGAATTGATTAAAGAATTAACTGACACAAGCTATGGCAGGATAAGGACCGAAGTGCGCAGCAAGCTGGGAAACGCACATTTAGGACATGTCTTTAATGACGGCCCGAAAGAATTAGGTGGCTTAAGATACTGCATCAACAGCGCATCCCTAAGATTTATTCCAAAAGAGAAGATGGAAGAGGAAGGGTATGGGGAGTTAAGTGGATTAATTTAGTTGTATTTATTAGTATTTCATCATTTTTTTTTAATATATTAATATCATTTTTCATAGAATTAATTCCTAATTCTATTGTATTAATGTCTAATTGCATTTCTCCTAGCTTTTCGAGGATTATGTCTAATTTATCCATTTAAAAATCATTCTCCATACGAAAATTATGTAATAATTTTATCAGAGGAAATTGAAAAAAGATATATAGTGTTAATTTTATACTACTGCAACATACAAAATTCTTGTTAATATTACTCTACGCCTACTTCTCAAACTCCCCAATATAAGGCAGATGCCTATATTCCTGGTTGTGGTCGAGGCCGTAGCCGACCAAGTAGGCATCGGGAACCTCAAAGCCTACATATTCCAGGGGGATGTTCATAAGCCGCTTTTGAGGATTGTTTAGCAAGGTACAAATTTTTATGCTGGCGGGTTTTCTGGCTTCCATGTTCTGAACAAGATATCCCATGGTAAGTCCGGTGTTTATTATATCCTCAACAAAGAGTACATGCCTTCCGTTAATATTCAGATCCAAATCCTTGTTTATTTTCACTATACCGGTGTTTCTTGACATTCCAGGATAAACTCCTATGGACATAAAATCAATGTTTATCTGAATGTCGAGAGCTCTTGTCAAATCCGCCATAAAGTATAAGGTACCCTTAAGCACGCTTATCAAGATGGGTTGCTTGTCCTTGTAATCCTCGCTGATTTGCTGCCCAAGCTCCATAACCCTTTTCTTTATTTGTTCCTCGGAAAAAATTATTCTTTTAACTCCGGTTAAATTCATTTATTTCGTCCCCTCCGCTAAAGCCAAAACGTTCAAGCAAAGAATAGAAGTCCTTTTTGTATACTATGTTGACATTTACGCCGGGATATAGCTCCCTCATCAGCCTAACTTTTTTATTCTTAGTAGTAACATACTTTTGTTCCATAGTTGTTATTTCAATATATGTGTCAAATTTTGTAAGATAAAAATCAGGACTTATAGCCATGGTTACATTACCCTCGGCATCCCATTTGACGGGGAATGTTTTGGGCTCATATTCCCAGGCTATGCCATACATATTTAAAATATTTGCGAATTCTTCTTCGGCAGGATGCTTGAATACCGGGTTTTTTGAATGAGTTGTATTGCCTTCTTTATTATCCTGATCAAAAAAGCTAAAGAAATTCATACTCTCCTTAAGGTTTATATTATAGGCGATAAGCTCTACACATTGTTCCACTGTCATAGTATCGGTGTTTAAAACCATGTCATAGAGCAGGGGATCCGCTGAGTCAGCACCGTAAAGAAGGGATATAAACTTTTTGTGGCGCCGATCAGTTTGTTTTATAAGCTTTTCGGCAGAACTGCCTTTTTGACCGTATTTTGTTCCGAAACGCTTAAGCCTTGTTTCATGGGAGGCTATTACTCTGATATTTATTGCATCAGGTGAATCGGAAAACATAATCTGAGCACCCATTCCCAATATTACACAGGGCCCTTTTGAGGCTTCATCCGATAATTTCTTTTCTATCAGGTCTTTATAGGTTATTCCTTCATTTGATATATTAAGATAGGATTTGGGGCTTTGTTCAAGCATATATAGCTCATTTGGAGATAATGTATCTGAAAGCGTCTGGGATAGAAATTGCTTTCTTGTTATAAGAGGTATATTCAGTTTTGTTGAAAGCTGCTCTGCGATTTCTCGTCCCATACTGCCGCTTTGCCTGGAAATAGTTATAACTGCCAAAACCTCATCCTCCCTTTGTTTAAATATATCATAATGCCCAAAATTTTAAAATCATTAGAGCTAATAATTTTAAAATGTATTAAAAAAAGTGCATTACGTAGAAAAAGTGAGATAATAGAAGAATGGAAGGGTTAATTATAAATTGGAGGATAATTTGGGCGTTGCGGATTTATTTATCTGCATATATACTATAGATAAGCACTAGGGATTACCTAAAGGACATTGCTGAAATCGTAAAAGCCGCCGTATCTAGGAATACGGAAAGATGTGTGGATTGGTTATTCGTAAAGGGATACGTTCACTATGTCGAGGGACTGAATAAGATAATCTGGTTGAAATGGAAACAAGAAAATTTCGTAAAAAGGAATAGGAATTGTGGACATAGTGAGACGGGGTTGTAAGTTTGGTTCATGTGATGAAAGAATATCTGAAAGGGCTATACGAAAGGTAATGGAATGATAAAGATTCGCTAGTGCTATTTTTTTCAATTCTATATATGCGGAAAGCCTCCATTGCGGAGGCTTTTCCCATATTTATGCAGTATGCACTGTATAAAGGTTCAATTCTATGTGGCGAAAGCCTAATGTTAGCTCAAAGGGGTAAATTCAAAAAAATGTCCTATAAATCTCTCAAATATTTATTAATATTAGGGCATCCTAACGTAGACTTTTTGTATGCCTAGTGTTAAAATAATAACGAATTCTTTTGATATTTAATTAGATGAGAAATGGAGTGAATCCTATATGGCAAGAGTGTTTAATTTTTCTGCAGGTCCCGGTACATTACCCGAAGAGGTATTAAAGCAGGCTGCAGCCGAGCTACTGGATTATAAAGGCTCCGGTATGTCCGTTATGGAGATGAGCCACAGATCTTCCTGGTATGATGCAATACACAAGAAGGCAGAAAGTGACCTTCGAGAAATAATGAACATTCCTGATAACTACAAGGTGCTTTTTTTACAGGGAGGCGCTCATTTGCAGTTTTCCATGATTCCGTTAAATCTAAAGAATAACGGGAAAGCTGATTATTTAGTTACCGGCACATGGGCTAAAAAAGCCGGCCAAGAAGGTAAAAAGTATATTTCGGCTAATGTGGTCGCTTCATCGGAAGATAAGCAGTATACTTATATTCCTAAGATTGACAAGTCAAGCTTAACAAGTGATGCTGATTATTTTCATATAACCACTAATAATACAGTCTACGGCACAAGAATAAGGGAAAAGGATATTGTTTCTTTGGAGAACGTTCCTCTGGTTGCTGATATGTCCTCCAACATCTTGTCCGAGGTTTATGATGTATCCAAGTTTGGGCTTATTTATGCCGGGGCACAAAAGAATATGGGCCCTGCCGGAGTGACAGTGGTTATTATTCGTGAAGATCTTGTTAAAGAGGTTGATCCCCAGATTCCAACCATGCTTCAATACAAAATTCATGCAGACAGTAATTCTCTATACAATACCCCTCCTTGCTACAGTATTTATATCTGCGGATTAGTGTATGAGTGGGTAAAGAAAAACGGCGGCGTCGCTGCAATTCAGAAGATTAATGAGGAAAAAGCACAGCTTCTCTATGATTGCATTGACAATTCAAAGTTATTCAAAGGAACTGTTGAGAAGTATGACCGCTCAATCATGAATGTAAACTTTGTAACCGGCAATGAAGATATGGATAAGAAGTTTATAAAAGAGGCTGCTGAAAAAGGAATTGCAAATATTAAAGGATATAGAACAGTAGGCGGTATGAGAGCAAGTATTTATAATGCAATGCCTGTTGAAGGAGTAAAGGCTCTGGTTGAGTTTATGAAAGAATTTGAGTCTAAGAATTCTTAATATTAAATAATTTATATAACATAATAAACAAAGCAGCTATTCGGTATGGATAGCTGCTTTTGCATGTAGTAATATAAGGACATTAGAGGCTGAAAAAGGTCTATAAGGACTGTTAGAGGATTTTATATAATATCGGAAAGCTCTATTTTAACATTCTCAGCGGGTGCAGGGCTAAACATTTTTCCGGATGTAGGACCATTTTTGTCTTCTTCTACTATTTTAACAGGAAGCATTATAGTAAATACAGATCCCTTTCCAAGCCTACTTTTTACGCTTATTTGTCCATCGTGGAGATTTACAATCGAATTGGCAATTGAAAGGCCAAGCCCGCCGCCCTCATAATTTCGTGTTGTAGTGTTGTCTACCTGTATGAAACGCTCAAAAATGCTGTCAATTTTATCATCGGGTATGCCAATTCCGTTATCTTTTATTGCTATGTATACACATTTATCCTTTTCTTTGACGTCAACGCTTATACTGCCACCTTCAGGGGTGAATTTTATGGCATTTGAAATGAGATTCAGAATAGCCCTAGAGAGCTTATATTCATCAAAGGCGGCGATAATTTCTTTATTTTTTGATTTCAGTTTTATTTTTAGACCTTTTTCTTTAACATAGGGTTTTGAGTTGTTAATAATTCCATCTAACATCTCTACTATATTATGGTTATCGATATTTAGGTGAGTATCGCCTGAATATAGCTTTGAAGAATCAATCAGGTTGTTAATTATTCTTAGCAGACGAAAGCAATTTTTCTTCATTAGGCTATAGTATGCTTTAAATTTGGTGTGATTATAGCTAAGAAAAAGGTCGTCACCCATCATTTCAAAAAGCTGTATAGAACTCATGACAACATTTAGAGGGGTTCTTAACTCATGGGAAATATTATTGTAAAATACATCGTTTAAGTGGTCGTTCTCTTTTAACAATGCAGGTTCTGTTAAAGTAGTGCGATGATAATCAACGGAGAGTAAATTCTTATTATCCATTTCGGATAAGAAACTGATATTTCCCATAATACACTGCTCCAATCCACCTAAAATAACAATAACACAATATTGGATAGCTACACTTTATATTTAACCAGCTAATTATAATTTGTACCATTTTTTTTAACAATAGGTAATACCAATGATTTTATAAGTGGGAAATGCCGGGAAATAGGAATAAATTAATAAAAGGTCTGGAAAATTTTATTATTTAGAGTGTTAAGCCTTACCTTGCCTTTTTGGGTACCATAGGTTATGATGTATTATGGTTAATTAGTAAAATTGCAAATGACTCATATATTTTATTCTGGAGGATAGGATGCATTTTTGCATCCTTTAACAATGATGCGGTTAAAAATAGATGACAGCACACTCTTAAAGGTTGAAAAGCCGGCAAAGTATACCGGCAATGAATGGAATATGGTAAAAAAGCCTCTTGATAATATTAAGATGCGCTTTGCCTTTTGCTTTCCGGATGATTATGAAATAGGTATGTCTCATTTA
>CAZPIS010000038.1:7459-10056 GCA_964586745.1 uncultured Ruminiclostridium sp. | reverse complement strand
AAACATCATGAGCGTAGAAGTGCCTGTTTTTGAGTTTTCTACCGAAGGTCAGACGGGTGATGATATTTTCCCTTATGGATTTGCTTCAACATCGGGTGAACTGGACGGAGCCATGATAGCCCTTCAAAAAGCCACACCTCATTTATTAAGATTGGCAGAATTAGAAAAAACCGCACAGCTTATGGCAGACGAAATAGAAAAAACTCGCCGCCGCGTTAACGCTCTTGAGTACGTTATGATTCCTAATCTTGAGGAAACAATAAAGTACATCGTAATGAAGCTTGACGAGAACGAACGCGGTAATTTAACCAGGCTTATGAAGGTCAAGGACATGATGTTAGAGCAGGCGCATCACTATAAGGAAAAGATGACACAAGAGCTTTAAGAGTATGATTTAAGGTTTTATGTCACGAGTAATAGATTAAACTTTGCGATATGAGAATAATAATAAATACAAAAATTGGTGCTCTTAGAATGAGAGTGCCATTTTTTTATTATGAAATAACAAGTATTAAAAGCTTCTAAGAATTTGTTGTATTTACGTCCGTATTTATCTTGAGCACAGCGAAAGATCTTACCCGATGTCAAGAATTATATTAAGTTGTAATAGTGGAATTTATTTAGTAATATTTAATAATAAAGAAGAATTTATATAATAATCTTGCAACGCATCTTTGGATATGCACCGATTCACGTTATATTTAGTAACTTATAAGCCATAGCAGCAGTACGACGAAGAGATGCCACACCTTCTCACCGGACTGAATGTGAGAAGTGTTGTGATATAACTTGGTAAAGAGAGGTTTTATATTATGGATCAAAATATAATTGCGGTAATTTGGGATTTTGATAAGACTCTTGTAAATGGTTATATGCAAAAACCTATATTCGTAAAATATGGTGTGGATGAAAGCGCATTTTGGGCAGAAGTAAACAGTCTGCAGTCTCAATATCAAAAACAAGGAATTAGGGTGAATAGTGATACAATATATTTAAATCATTTTATTACCTGTGTTCAGCAGGGCATATTTAAAGGGCTCAATAATGCAATGCTCCGTGAATTTGGCAGTGAATTAACATTCTATCCCGGTATTCCTGATATTTTTAAAGAATTGGATGAAATCGTTTCAAAGAATGAAAAATATAAGCCCTTTAATATCGGGGTTGAGCATTATATTGTCAGTACCGGATTATCAGAAATTATTAAAGGTTCTATTGTAAATGATTATGTAAAAGGAATTTGGGGTTGTGAATTTATTGAGAAACCAATAAAATCGTCCCTTGAAATAAGAGAGAATGAGAAGAAATCTGATGGTTCAGATAATGTGATAACGCAGATAGCATATGCTATAGACAATACTTCAAAAACACGTGCTTTATTTGAAATAAATAAGGGTTCAAACCTATTCGAAGAAATTGATGTTAATTCCAGAATAGTGGCTGAAAACAGACGTGTGCCGTTTGAAAATATGATTTATATAGCAGACGGTCCAAGTGATGTACCTGCCTTTTCAGTTGTAAAATCAAATGGAGGGAAAACCTATGCAATATATCCTAAAGGCAATAATGATGCGTTTAAGCAAGTAAATCAACTTATTTCGGATGGAAGAATCGATATGTTTGGAGAAGCTGATTATTCAAGAGATACTACCACCAATTTATGGCTTAGAAATCAGGTTTTAAGTATTGCAGACCGGATTTATGAGAAAAAAAGAGAGCATATATCAAAGAGTGCCTCAAAAGCTCCAAAACATATATAGGTAATAAATATCGAAACTTTATGTGCAGTTCCCATATTGTACATGATATTTAGGTATTGATATTTAAGCTTTCAAGGAGGAATCGTTATGAGTTATATTTTGGATATGCGTTCTATTATAGGCAATAAACCGCTTATGCTGGTAGCGACCAGTACAATTGCTGTCAGTGATGGGAAAATCTTATTACAGAAACGCGCCGATAATGGACTTTGGGGTTACCCGGGCGGATATTTGGAGCTTGGAGAAACACCTGAGGAGTCTGCAAGGCGTGAATTTCTTGAAGAAACAGGATTATTAGCGCATGAAATAGAGTTATACGGGGTTTTTGCAGGGGAAAAAAGGCATTATTTTTATCCTAATGGCCACGAAGTTTATGTAACTGATGTTGTTTTTACTTGTTATGATTTTTCTGAATCCGGTTATTCACATGATGATGAAGTTTTAGAAGTTCAATGGTTTCCTATTAATTTATTACCGGATAATTTGGCACCGAATATAAAAGATATTTTAGAAAAATTCTCAACAGAATATTATAGCAGCAAAAATTAAATTTCATTTTTATTGCGAAAGGACAAATACGATGAAAGAGTTTAAATTTAAGAAAATTGATGCTTTTGCAACAATAAAATCAGATGGAAATCCTGCAGGCTATATATATCTAGATTCAAAGGAAAGCATCAATGAAAGCGAGATGCAAAGGATAGCAAGAGAACTAAAAGGATTTGTAAACGAGGTTGGGTATATTAACAGAGAAAGCGAAACTACTTTTTCTTTAAAATACTACTCTTCTGAGAGAGAGGTTGAATTTTGCGGCCACGCAACAATTGCGATTATGTA
>CAZPIS010000038.1:0-7359 GCA_964586745.1 uncultured Ruminiclostridium sp. | reverse complement strand
AAAGCGATTTCAGGACAAGGGTATTTGCACCGACTTTCGGATATTTGGAAGACTCTGCAACAGGTTCAGGTAATTCAGCATTTGGATATTATTTGCTAAAGGATAATTTATGGAATGGAGAGTCATTAACCATTGAACAGAATGGAACGAAGGATAGATATAACATTGTCCAATTAAAAACAAAATCTGATTCGGAAGGAAGAAAACGGATACTCTTCGGCGGTGGGGCAATCACGCGAATAGAGGGGAAATACATACTAACATGAAATATTGTAGACACTATGAAAAAAAGAACTATTTTAGCATGCAAGGTTAGTATTCGTTTATGCAATCTTTGTTAGCGCCTTGCCTGATATGATATAAAGCCGCACAAAAAAGTCATTCAAACTTTTTTTATGCGGCTTTCTATGGCTTTCTGTGTTTAATTCATGTTGATAATGATACTATTTCAGAATTTCCCGCTTGAGCCACCATGGGAGCGTCCGGAGGAGGATATATGGGTACTTGAGCCTGAAGTATTTTTTGGTTTTGCGTGCCTGGTAACTCTGGAATAAAGGAATAGATCCTTGCTGACTCTGATATTAAGACTTTCTTGTCTGACATAGCTTGACGCTTCAGGTTGAAATCGGACACTTTTAAGCTTGCCTTTCATAATTCCGGTAATAATGGCCGCTATTATCACGCCAATCGCCAGAGAAATCATTATACGTTTAAAGGAGAATGGTTCTTCGGATTGACCGTAAGAGGTGGAACCTTTAGAACCATAGCCTTTTTCATTACCGACCGGTGAGCCTGATCTTGCCTGTGTGAGGTATTCGTCGCAAAGCTTGGCAAAGGTGGAGAAAGCCTCCTCGTATTCTCCGTCGCTTAAATATGGCAAAAATTCATCGGCCATATATTCTTGGCCTGCATCGGTAAAGGCATAGATAGCATAACCATAAGTAGAGATAGCCCAGTCAGAATATTCCATACTAACCAGAAGTAAAATGCCGTCGTCGTCATTTCCATACCCATAGCCGTTGTAATCAAAAAAGTCATCGGCATATTCGGTGGCGGTTTTGCCGTCCAGGGAATATACAGTTATTATGGCAACCTCGCACTGTTGATCTTCACTGATTATTTCCAGCTTTGAGTTTAAAGATTTTTCTTCACTGTCAGTTAGAAGGCCGGCATTATCTACCAACAATGGAAGCTCACGCTCGGAAGAAGCAGACATCGTTACAAATGAAGTCATACTGAAGATGAGCGTAAAAAGCAATATTAAAATTCTTTTTTTCATATCCTCATCCTCCTCGAGTGAAAAGCCATGTCAGAAAGTATATAACGGCTCCGAAAATTGCGGTAAGACTACCAAACCATCTCCAATAAGCACCCTTATCCAATGGCAAATCACCTACAAATTTTCCTGTCTGCCCGTTCATGGCGAAAGTATATTTTTCATTATTCCAAACAGTGTTAAGTAACCAGACAGGATATAATGCATATTTTGCCGAACCGTTTTGCAGGCGTATATTGGTGCTTTCGGGCATCACAGTTGAATAGCCGTGTACAGTTGAGGCAAAGATTTGCTCGGTACTGCTTTTAATTCGCTCATTTGCACGAACAATGCTTTCATCTGCCAAAACATCATATTTATCGGCCAAATATCCCGCAAGGTAAGCTGTTTGGAAATCTACCGCCTCATTAAAATTATATGGTTCGATTGATTCCATTAAATCATCCGCCATTTTTGTGGAGCCATCCACCGGAACTCTTTCAAATCGAAGATCACCACAACGCCAGATTGAAAAGAAGCTCGTTTCGGTATAATTATAGTTGATATCACTCCAAGAGCGGACTCTTGTCGCTTTGTACCGGATATTGGCGTCAGTGTCTGCATCGAACAGCCAAAAAGGCACATAAATACCTTTAATTTCTTCAATGCGGTTCTCATCTTTAAAAATTTTCGGGAGAAGTCGCTTACCCTTTAAATGATTCATAAGAGCTTCTTTAGCAGCCTTTTTATCTAACTTGAACGGAATAACATAATCCGGTTTTAAAAGTCCGGAGAGTTGCCCCATCATAACTACGGGATTATCACAAAAAGGGCAGCTTGTAGCAGCTGTATTCGCGTCACCGATGATTTCGCCCCCACATGAGTTACAGACATAAGCATTGATGTCTACGGTCTCGCCCTCTTCCCATTGACTCCCTGCTTGGGTTTCCCAAACCATTTCATCTGGGTAATCACTATTTAATACATCATCAAATTCTATAAGAGTTCCAACATCAAATTCGGTATCACAGAACGGACATTTCAACTTTTGGAGGCTGCTATCAAAATTTATGGCTCCACCGCAGGCAGGGCACTTGTATTCAAGTAATCCCGGCAAAAACTTTCATCTCCAATCTATCAAACTTATATGTTATAAATGTATGAATTAGTTCTTATCGTTATCATCGAACAAGTCCCCACACTCAGGGCAGAACTTGGGTAGTTGCTCAGAGTTCTGAGGTTCCCAGCCGCATTTATTACAACGGTAGCGAAGGGAAGCGAATGAATTTGGTTTGCCGCAATTATGGCAGAATTTACCTGAATTTACTGTTCCGCAGGAACAAGTCCACTGATTAGGTGAAGCCGGTTTGGCTTTAGCGCAGTTGGTACAGAACTTCCCGGAATTTTTGGCACCGCAGTCACATGTCCACAAATTTGCATCTCCGATGGAAGTCTGGGAAGAGCTTGATTGTTGTGATTGGTTTTGTTGCTGCCCCATAGCGAATAGGTTTTGCGCATTCATTCCACCAGCCTGCTGAGCCATGCCCATACCCATAAATCCTGTCATGGAACCGCCTGGGTTTGCAGCAGCCGCTTTCATTGCATCGGATTGAGCGCCTACCAGTGTTGCAGCAGCCATAGTAGGGTCACGCAGGATTGCATTGCGCTGTGCCTGTTTAATCATCTCAGCATCCTCTTCAGGCAGAGTAATCGGATTAAGGGCTATAGAAACGATTGAAATACCTCTAAGCTGTAACCACTTTTTTGTTAAAGCTTCGTTCATTGCCTCGGAAAGCTCCTCGGCATGGGCAGGTAATGCGCTCGGACGGACTTGGAGATCGGAAATTTTTGCAAATGCAGGCTGAAGTGCTGAAACGAACTCAGTTTTTAACTGGCCGTCTATTTCATCCCGAGTATATTCAGAATCAACGTTTCCGCATACATTAGTATAGAATAGTAATGGATTTTCGATTCTGTAAGAGTATATACCTGAGCAACGAACTGACACATCAATGTCTAAATTTATGTTTCGGTCAACAACACGGAATGGTATGGGGTTTGGAGTACCAAATTTATTATCGATAATTTCCTTTGTGTTAAAGTAATATATACGTTGATCTTTTCCGGTGTCGCCACCGTAAGCAAATCTTTTTCCGATAGCTTTAAAAGTTGCAAGAATATTTTCTCCTAGATTTCCTGTAAATATGCTCGGCTCGGTTGAGGTATCGTATGTAAATTCACCGGGAAGGGCGCAAAACTCGACAATTTTACCCTGCTCAACTATAATCATACATTGTCCGTCTGCTACGGCTATGCCTGATCCGTTAGAAATAATATTATCATTGCCCCTGACATTAGAAGAACGCCCACTAACACGTTTCTGTCCTTTTGTGACCAAAACTTCTTTAGGAAGTGCCTCACAATAGAAAAATTCTTTCCATTGATCTGCTAACACTCCGCCTATTGCACCAATCCCAGCTTGAATAAGTCCCATAATGAAAACTCCTCGTATTATAAAGTAGTAGTGTTTATAGTCCCTCTCCAAGGACTGTATGCTATATTTCTATATGGTAATATTATAGTACATAATTCATTATTTTAGGGTTATATTTTACAGTATATTTTGCCGCATATAAAAGCAGCAAACTTACTGATTCAATACTATTTCTTTTATTATAGCTATTATAGAGCCTAATGTCAAAAAAATACATCTAAGGGGTAAAGTCAGGATATATTTATCATATGTCTGATTCATTTTAATATCAAGTTGAGAATCAATTAAGAGCCTCTTCGTCAAATTAAATGAAATAAGTCCCGAAGACAATAATTGCCAGCTTAATAGGATAATAGCTGCCGACTTGACAAATGATATAAAGGGAATATAATAGCAGTATAACCCCACCCGGGGATGGGGCGGGTAGGAGGCTGTTAAAATGGAAAGTATAGAAAAAGAACAGGTTTTAAATCTTTTGAAAACCTCGAAAGGCCAAGTAGAAGGCATAATTAGAATGCTGGAGGATAATAGATATTGCGTGGACATATCTAAACAGATCCTTTCAGTTCAAGGTTTGCTGAAAAAAGCAAATTTAAGGATCATTGATCAACATATTAAACATTGTGTCAGGCAGGCTTTTACTGAAGGTGAGATTTCAGGGAACAAAAAGGTGGATGAAATTATTTCTTTAATTGATAAATACGTTAAATAATAAGTGTGTAAAAAGGCGGTGAGGATATGACAAAAGAAACGCTTAGCATTACAGGCATGACTTGCGCATCCTGCGCAAAAGCTATTGAAAGAAGTGTAAGCAAGGTTGAGGGTATAAGCTCTGCAAATGTTAATATAGCTACTGAAAAGCTTACGGTTGAATTTGATGATTTAAAAGCAGATATTGATAAAATTAAGGAAGTTATAAAAAAAGCCGGATATGGCATACAGGAGAAAGACGAAAATAAACGGGAGATTTTATTGCCCATATCGGGCATGACCTGCGCTGCCTGTGTAAAAGCTGTTGAACGTGCAATTGGAAAGCTTGAAGGTATAAATGAGGTAAACGTAAATCTTGCTACCGAAAAGGCAAAAATAATATACGACAATTCAAAAGTTAGGATTTCACAAATTAAAAACGTTATTTCAAAAGCCGGATATAAGGCACTTGAAATTGAAACCGGGGAACAGGCTGATTATGAAAGAGAGCGTAGAGAAAGTGAAGTCAGAACACTTTGGGGAAAATTTATCCTATCCATTGCATTTACTATACCCCTATTCTATATTGCCATGGGTCACATGATGGGGCTACCTATACCTGAAATAATATCACCCCATATGCATCCTTTGAATTTCGGCCTTATTCAGCTGGTTTTGGTTATACCTTCAATCATAGCCGGTTACAAATTCTATACCGTGGGTTTTAGCAGGCTTGTTATGCGTGAACCTAATATGGATTCGTTAATTGCAGTTGGTACAAGCGCGGCGTTCCTTTATGGCATATACGCCGTAATTCAAATAGTTTACGGACACAATGAATATGCCAATGACCTTTATTTTGAGTCTGCGGGAGTGATTATTTCATTAATTCTTTTAGGCAAATATTTGGAATCTGTAACAAAAGGTAAGACTTCAGAGGCCATAAAGAAATTGATGGGCTTAGCTCCTAAAACAGCCATTGTAATTCAGGATGGCAAAGAAATTGTTATCCCTATTGAAGAAGTTGAAGTGGGAGATATTATACAGGTAAAACCCGGTGAAAAAATACCTGTGGACGGAGAAGTGGTAGATGGAAGAACATCGGTAGATGAATCCATGCTTACCGGCGAGAGCATACCCGTGGAGAAGAACCTGGGTGACAAGGTGATTGGTGCAAGTATTAATAAAAACGGAACCATTAGATTTAAAGCCACAAAGGTAGGAAAAGACACAGCATTAGCACAAATCATAAAGCTGGTAGAGGATGCTCAGGGGACCAAAGCGCCTATAGCCAAGATGGCCGATATAATTGCTGGCTATTTTGTGCCTATAGTAATGGCTATTGCGGTTATAGCAGGGCTTGCTTGGTTTATTTCAGGCCAGTCGTTGATATTTTCATTAACCATATTTATTTCGGTTCTCGTTATCGCTTGTCCGTGTGCTCTTGGTTTGGCAACGCCAACGGCTATAATGGTCGGGACAGGAAAAGGAGCTGAATATGGCGTTCTGATAAAAGGCGGAGAGGCGCTTGAAACCACTCACAAAATAAAAACTATAGTTTTTGATAAAACGGGGACTATAACCGAAGGTAACCCGATAGTAACTGACATAATAACAACCGGCTTAGTGGATGGATCAGAGCTATTACAGCTCTCGGCATCGGCTGAAAAATCTTCGGAGCATCCATTAGGGGAGGCTATAGTTAATGAAGCTAAGAGCAAGAGTGTAGAGATTCTAAACGTTGATAATTTTGAAGCAATACCCGGGCATGGAATAGAGGTTGTGATTCAAGGGAAAAATATAGTTTTAGGTAACAAAAAACTTATGGATGAAATGGAAATAGAGATAACTTTGCAAAAAGAGTCTGATAAGCTTGCCGAGGAAGGCAAAACGCCGATGTATGTAGCAATTGATAATCGTCTTGCAGGTATAATAGCGGTAGCCGACGTAATGAAAGAAAGCAGTAAGAGAGCAATCGATGCTTTACACAGCATGGGCATAGAAGTTGCAATGATTACCGGCGATAACAAGAGAACCGCGGAGGCTATAGCCGGGCAGGCAGGAATTGACAGGGTATTGGCCGAGGTATTGCCACAGGATAAGGCAAGCGAGATTAAAAAGCTTCAGGCAGAGGGTAAAAAAGTAGCTATGGTAGGAGACGGTATTAATGATGCACCCGCGCTGGCACAAGCTGATATCGGTATAGCTATCGGTTCCGGAACTGATGTGGCAATAGAATCGGCGGATATTGTTTTAATGCGGAGTGATCTCATGGATGTACCTACTGCTATTCAACTTAGCAAGCGGACCATAAGAAATATTAAGCAAAATTTGTTTTGGGCATTTGCTTATAATTCGGCCGGAATTCCTATTGCGGCAGGGTTACTGTATCTTATCGGAGGGCCTTTACTAAATCCCATGATTGCAGCCGGCGCAATGGCGTTTAGCTCAGTTTCGGTATTAATAAATGCATTAAGGTTGAAGCGATTTAAGCCTGTAGATTAGAGCTTTACCTGATTTTTGGGTATAGAAGCTCTTAATAATTTAATTTCTTAGAGACGCACAAAACACATAAACATGTTTCCGCTTTTTTAAGGGGTAAGTATCACCGCACATATGTCAAGAAAGGGGACAATATTATGACAAAGAAAATTTTTATTGAAGGCATGTCCTGCCAACATTGTGTAAATCATGTCAAGGAGGCATTGGAGGAATTGGACGAAATTAAATCAGCCAAAGTCAGCCTTGAGAGCAAGTCGGCAGAAATAGAGCTAAATTTTGATGTGGATGATGAAAAGATAAAGTCCGCAATAAATGAAGTGGGCTATGAGGTTAAAAGCATTCAATGATAATGTAAAGTTTAAAAATAATGCGTAATAGTTTTATGTTGACAAGGGAGCAGATGCAAGAATCTCATTTC
>CAZPIS010000037.1:0-10375 GCA_964586745.1 uncultured Ruminiclostridium sp. | reverse complement strand
TGAAAACAATTTGAACCTTTTATACGCCCTTGCGGCCAGTCCCAGGTTCAGAGATATAAGAATGAATTTTTATGTCAGTAAGCTGGATTATAAGCAGGAGAAGCAATTCTCGGCCGTAACATATCTTTTGGATGACGGAACATCATTCATATCATATCGCGGAACAGATATGACTTTTATCGGATGGAAAGAAGACTTTAATATGGCTTTTAAAAGTCCGGTCCCCTCCCAAGAGGAAGGTGTAGAATACTTAAACACAGTAGGAGGATTATTAAGCGACGATATCAGAATAGGCGGGCATTCAAAAGGTGGGAACGTTGCGGTTTATTCGGCTATGAAATGTTCCCCCGAAATTCAAAATAGAATAATCGAAGTTTACAGTCATGACGGTCCCGGCTTTAAGGACAGTATTTTTCATACTCCGGAATACATTAAAATAAAAGATAAAATTCACAAGATATTACCTCAATCCTCAATTGTAGGCATGCTTTTGCAGAATCAGGAAAACTATAAGGTTGTCAAAAGCCATAAATCCGGTATCATGCAGCATGATACCTTCACATGGGTAATTGAGGGTGACGATTTTCATTATGTTAATAATATTTCTAACAGCTCGCTTAATATGAATAAGACTATAAACGAATGGCTCGCAAATATTTCTGATGAAAAGCGGGAAGTGTTTATTGATGCACTTTTTCAAACAATAAATTCAACAAATGCAAAGTCCATAGGAGATCTAAACGAGGTTCATATAAAGGATTTTGCAATAATACTCAAAGCTTTCAGAAGCATTGACAGTGAAACAAGAAAGTTCCTCTCACAGACCATTAGGGACCTTATTGTGCTTTATGTGAAGAATCTGAATCCCTTAAATAAACAATAAATAATCTCGCTGTGACAGGCTGTGGAATATCAAAACAGTATTCGCTTCGGTCGTCGAAACTAATCAAAGCGATGATACCTCGCTGTGAAGTGCTGCGTAAACACCGCCCTTTTTGATAAGCTCCTGATGGGTACCCTGCTCTTCAACACCTTTTGAAGTTAGTACAATTATATTGTCGGCATTTTTTATAGTGGAAAGCCTGTGAGCTATAATCAGAGTTGTTCTTCCCTTGGTAAGTACCTTTAACGATTCCTGAACCAGCCTTTCACTCTCATTGTCCAGAGATGATGTGGCCTCATCTAAAATTAATATAGGGGGATTCTTTAAAAAGGCTCTGGCAATCGATACCCTCTGCTTTTGGCCGCCTGATAGCTTTACTCCCCGTTCTCCCACATAGGTGTCATATCCGTTTTCAAGCTCCATAATAAAATCATTAGCATTGGCTAGCTTCGCAGCTTGTATAATTTCCTCCCTTGCCGCTTCCGGTTTTCCGTAAATAATGTTTTCCCCAATAGTACCCGAAAACAAATAAACATCTTGTTGGACAACACCTATATTACGTCGGAGAGAAGCAAGAGTAATGATTCTGATGTCTTTGCCGTCTATGGTAATGGAACCTTCATTAACCTCGTAAAAACGTGGTATAAGATTGCAGAAGGTTGTTTTACCGCTTCCCGAAGGGCCTACCAGTGCCACAGTCTCACCTTTATTTATGGTAATATTTATATTCTTTAATACCTCTGTTTTATCATTATAGCTAAAGGCAACATTTTTAAAGTCAATCTTTCCTTCAACATTTTCAAGCTCAACGGCACCCTCGACATCATCTATCTCCGGCTTTGTATTGATAATCTCCAAAAACCTGTCAAACCCTGTTATCCCTCTCTGTAGCGCTTCTGTAAAATTCACCAGCCTGTCTATGGGATTTAAAAATACATTAATAAAGAGAATATATGCGATAAGGTCCGATGTTGAAATCTTATTCTCGCTTAAGAATATTCCACCCAAAACCAGGACGCTAAGATATAGAATCCCCTGTAAAAACTGGTTTCCTGAAAAGAATTGACCCATAATGGTATAGCTGTCTTCCTTGGTTTCTAAAAATTGTAGGTTGCCATGATTAAACTTCTCCCTTTCAATTCTCTCATTAGAAAATGACTTTACCACCCGTATTCCTGAAAGGCTGTCCTGTGTCTGGGCATTTACCAATGCAATCTTTTCTCTGTTCTTTGCAAATACAGCACGCATTTTAAGGTTGTAGTGAGCTGTAAAAGCAATAATAATTACCATTAAAGCCAATAGTATCAGCGTCAGCTGCACATTCATTGTAAGCATTATAATTACTGCGCCGATGATTTTTATAATTGATATAAACAGGTCTTCAGGGCCATGATGGGCAAGCTCCGATATATCAAAAAGATCGTTTGTTATTCTGGACATAAGCTTACCTGTATTGGCATTATCATAGAATGAAAAGGGTAGCTTTTGCATATGGCTAAAGAGATCCCTTCTCATATCCGATTCCATGCGAGCTCCCATTATATGTCCCCATGAGGTAATATAGTGTTGGCAAAAATATCTGATAATGTAGAGTGCTAAAAGTCCTGCTCCCGTAAGAAATACTATTTGCAGCATATTTTGAGGGCGTAAATTGTAAACCTCATCCATAAGATATTTTACAAGTGAGGGAAACAACAAATCTATCCCTGACAGAACAAGAGCGCAGAACATATCCATAATGAACATGCTTCTATATGGTCGATAATATGAAATGAATTTTTTTAATTTACTCATAAACTGTCTAAGCCCTCCGTTTAAGCGTATCTACTATTTTACTATGGAAAGTGTTTAAAATCAATTTACACGAATACCATAAGATAAAGGCAGTTATATCAACAGCCAATAGAAAAAGTTTATATCCTGTTAATTATTGAACAGATTAATAAAAAGACATCCTTATTATATGAAACTCGGTAGGCTTTATGAGAGCTAATCCTACCTCAATTACTGTAATCATATCTTCACTTTCTCCGGGTTTTTTCATTCTATAGACATTTATAAAATATGCATCTCTGGTGCTGTTTCCTACTAAGGCACCATTAGTCCATTCTTTATTTAGGAAATTTGACAAGCTCGTCTTTATATTGCTCTCAACAGTAGCATTCCACGGTTCGTATTTACACCATTGAAACCCGTCTGAAATAGACTCCCTTATGTGGTTTACATATCTTCGGATATTAATATATTTGTATTCTTCATCGGAGGAAAGTGTCCTGATACCACATGCCATTATTCCCCTTGCATTTATATTAACAATAGGGTTAATCTTTTTGTACAAATATTCATCCTGTTCACCACGGCTGATATCTCTCTCCAAACCGGTAACGCCCTGAATAGGAACATTAGCAGGAGCTTTATTTACACCTCTTGTATTATCAGTTTTAACATATGTTCCCGCTATAAAACCACCGGGGGGAATTAGTTTGCTTTTAAGAGTAACCGGATCAAAAATACTGAGCCATGGTGAGTACACCGAGGCATAGGAACTGTCATATTCAGTTGTTTGAGAGTTCTTGTCATCCCCCAAAGCTGTATCAATTAATACTATCCTGTCCTTCATGCTCTCACACTGATTTATCATAGCCTGATTTAAACCCGGTACATCCTGAGCGCCCGGAGAATACAGAATAGTAATTTCGTCTATATCGCCTAATGCTTTCAGTCCTTTTGGAGGTTGACCGTTTTGCCCCGAATCACCTATATAGTCGCTTAATTGAACAGAAGACCCATCAAAACCCTTAGTAAGGAAAATTGGCTCCTTATCATTAATAGGAATACTTCGGATAATCTTTGATTTTAAATCTATTCTTATAAGCTTCGATTTTGTGTTTATTGTTTTTTTGTATGAATAACTTGATGTCTCGGAAAAAGACACATCTTCAAAAATCTCAGTAATTTTAGCGGCAGGCTGAACTCTTGCGCTACGCTTTAATCCGCTATCTGATGATATATTATTATCATAATTGACTTCTAGTTTGTAAGTGGGGTCATCTTTTTTTGAATTGAGACCGGTAGACATTATAACAGACACACCATTTCCCCATATGCCGGGGGAAATTGCTTCAATTGTTGCTAAGAGCTTTTTTCCATCAATAATCTCTCTTTTTGCCGTTTGTGAATCTTTGGATGTAACTCTTGCCACATATAGCTTTTCACCTTGATTATCAAAAAAACCTTCTACAGAATAAGCAAGATAAGAATCACTTAAGTATTCCCCATATATATCCTTAAACTGTGAAAAGCTCGTTATAAGATGCGGTTCCAAAGGTCCTCTCTCGGTGATACCAATAAAACCCGCTACTGAAGTTTCTACACCAATAATTGGACGGATGTGATTAGGAATTTCTTCAACGTATACACCCGGGGTAGATATTGTTTTGACTAAATCAGTGTTATTGTTAGTATCATTTGATATAGCTACCGCTGCTCTCGAAATTCCATCAGAAACAGGCCCAGAAAAATTTCTCCCCTGATTTGCTTTTATAGCCATAAATATTATAGATAGCCCCAAAGTAAACACAATTGCAATAATAAGGATCAAACTCTTCTTACTCTTCATGGCGCCTCATACAAAAAAATATATTCAAATATATCATACTGCAAAATTCACCACAATGTAACCTTATGATAAAATTGTACTAAATATAAACATTACAAAAGTTTATGCCGTGTAATCATATGACAGCCTTGAATGTTTAATCCTTAAAAAATATCATGAATTCTTATCTATGAAAATTTGTGCAATAAGAGGGTCAAACTGTTTTCCGATATTATTCTTTATCTCTTTTATGGCTTCTTCCTTTTTCATAGCCTTCCTATAAGATCTATCTTCTGTCATTGCGTCATATGAATCAACCACAGCAATAATTCTTGAAAGTAAGGGTATTTCATTACCCTTGAGACTATGGGGATAGCCTTTTCCGTCCCACCTTTCGTGATGACAAAGTATGTACTCAGCAATAGGTGCGAGTTCGGGTGATGACATTGCAATTCTGTAGCCTACGTCAGGATGCTTTCTCATTTCGATCCATTCTTTATCGGTAAGCTTTCCGGATTTATTCAATATAATATCCGAAATACCGATTTTACCTATATCATGTAATGTTGACAAAAGCTCCAATTCATTTAACTGCTCGTCCTTAAGCTTCATTTCTTTTCCAATCTCACGAGAGAGCTTAATCATTCTTTGGGCGTGTTCCTCGGTTTCCTGACTTTTTTCGAAAAGAGTGGTTTTCATGGATGAAATCACAGAGTTGTGCAAGCTCTCATTTTGAAGTAGCTTGTCTCTGTACATATATTCCTCGGCAGTCTTCATAACTTCTAATATTGATTCTCCCATTGATGTCCTTGTAGCACATCCCAAAGATATTGACGTATGATAAGGGTCATCCTTTGTATTATCTCTATACTCTGTAAAAGCCTTCTCCATCTGCTTCATTTTTCTGTAAACAGCGTCAGCTCCTGTATGAGGCAATAGTATTCCAAACTCATCTCCACCGATTCTTGCTGTAATCTCACCGTTATTACAACACCTTGCCAATATTTCAGATACTATTATTATAAGTTTATCACCTTCGTTATGGCCCAACGCATCATTTATAAGTTTTAAACCATTAATGTCTCCTACTATAATAGACAGAGGCAGGAAAGATTCAGCATCAAGACGTTTCTTTTCATCTTCGAAATACCTCCTGTTATACAATCCCGTTAAAACATCATGATAAGTCAAATATAGTATTTGTTCTTCTCTATCCTTCAGAATATTAATGTCTATAATAATGCCTTCAAGGGCTTCTACTTCACCATTTTCATTGTATACTCCTCGTCCTTGCTCGTATACCCATTTTTTCTCCCCTTTGGCAGTAATGATATAGTATTCTTCCTTAAAAACACCTTTTTCTTTGAGTACACTGGTCCATTTATCCCACAATAATTCCCTGTATTCTTCATTAATCAAACAACTAAATGCAACTTCATTATTATTTATTAAGCTTTCAGGCTTATATCCGGTTAATTCATAGCAACCCTCAGAAACAAAAAGCATGGTCCAATCCCTGTCATATTTACATCGATATGCCATACCCAGCAGATTGGATAATAGCATAGCCATGCTACGCTCACTATTGCGCAATTCTTCTTCTGTTTTTTTCTGTTCTGAAATATCCTCAATTATACAGATATGATTTTCGCGTTTATTATCAAGGATAAGAGGCGCCAGAGTCATCTTAACCCAGATTACAGAATCATCGGGTTTGATATATCTTTTATACATCGAATAACCATCTATTTTACCTTCATAAAGCATATTCATTTTATCAATATCTGCCTGCAAGTCATCATCATGTGTAAAGTCAACCCATTTACTTTCCTTGAGTTGATTTTTTGATCTTCCCGTTATTTCTTCATACTTTGGGTTCATATCTAATATTCTGTATTGACTGTCACCTAGTGAAATGCCGACAGGAGATTGATCAAAAAACGTTTTTAATAATTTCTCGTTCGTCCTGTTCATTTTATTTAATTGCTCTAATTTTGCTCTATCAAACTTTATGGTTTTTATGTATATGACTGTTATTAATATAAGGATAGCAATAGCGATAATAAAAAAAGTTGAGGATATCTTACTGTTTTTTGTCACACTATCAAAATACAAAGCCATTAAGGCAAGTGCCGTTGCAAATATAAACAAATGTATGATTATAATCCAAATTGTTTTTATCCCAATTATCTTCTTCTTTTTGTGCATTATACAAGCTCCTTTGCGCAAATTCAAATTACTTATAATGCTCTTTATAGATAATATACCCATCGTAAAAGACACAAAAATATTTTTACCTTTGTTAATTACCATAAATTATTTATATTAAACAGTCAGAAGAGTGGAAATTTCATGTGTTCATTGTTAAAATTAAATGAGGGAGATGAACACCGCATTATGGACAGAACAATTTTACATTGTGATTGTAATGGATTTTTTGCTTCTGTGGAGTGTATACTTTCACCTGAGCTTAGAAATGTACCCATGGCGGTTTGTGGAAATCCTGAAAACCGCCATGGAATTATTCTTGCTAAGAATGAATTAGCCAAGAAATATAAAATACAGACTGCTGAAACCATATGGCAGGCAAAAAAGAAATGTCCGGAATTAGTCTTGGTTCCGCCTCATCATGATGAATATAAGAAGTATTCAAAAATTGTAAACAAAATATATGAGAGATATACCGAAAAAGTTGAATCCTTCGGAATTGATGAATCATGGCTGGATGTAACCGACAGCATTCATCTTTTCGGAGACGGAAAGCATATTGCCGATGCACTTCGAAAGGTTGTGTTCAATGAAACAGGATTAACAATATCGGTGGGAGTTTCATTTAACAAAGTATTGGCTAAGCTTGGAAGTGACTATAAAAAGCCTGATGCTACAACTGTAATCAATAGAGATAATTTTAAATCAGTTGTTCATCCTTTGCCCGTTTCATCCCTTCTATTTGTAGGGAAAAAAGCTGAACAGGTTCTTAACAAGCTATATATCTATACTATAGGTGACTTGGCAGAAAGTGATGAAAGCCTCATTACATCAAGGCTTGGAAAAGCAGGAAAGCTTATACATGAATATGCTAACGGAATTGATGATACTCCTGTTAAATCTATTAACGAAGCTGACCCTATAAAATCTGTCGGAAACGGAATGACATTCAAGAGAGATTTGAAGGGTTTATCAGATATAACCATAAGTGTTAACACCCTTTCAGGCACTGTAGCCTCAAGGCTTCGAAAATATGGTCTTAAATGCTCCACTTTACAGGTTTCTATTAAAGATCCAAATTTTAAAACCATATCAAGGCAAAAAGCATTACCCTCGCCCACTTATCTCGCAAAAGAAATCTCTCAACAGGCATTGGAACTAATAAAAGCATCATGGAAATTAAATGCACCTATAAGAACCTTAACCATTACCGGGACCAACCTGGTTCCGGCAAATGAACATATAGAGCAATTGTCTTTCTTTACAGATAGCAACTCTGAATCTGAAAGGAAAAAGCAGGAGCAATTGGAAACAGCAATTGACAAAATACGCGAAAAGTTTGGCACCAATTCCATATCCTTCGGCTCGGTAATCAATAATTGTTTAGGTATAGATGAATCCGGTGGTAATGATACTTAGATAATATTACAGACTGAACGAAAACACACCAAAATAGTCTTCTCACAGTTTGAATACTATGTCAGGCCTCAATTCTGTTATAAGCAGCATCCGCTGCATTTTTAAGCACCAAAATTGAAAGATATGAAACAGCCAGAATAATTATAATCATTATCAAGAATACAGTAAAAGTGCCGAGTCCGAATCCCGCCACAAAGTAGCCTACAACTCCAAATACTGTAACTAAAATAAAACCCAGAAGCATGGCAATTACAACATTGAAGTTTTGCTTTATTGCTTCCTGAGGATTATTCCACACAAGCTTTGGCCGCATTAAATCAATATAAATACCTACTGCACTTATAGGTATCAAAGCGGTGGAAGACAGAATTACAACCATAATGGTTGATACAAGTGGAATTCTAAATGATAGCATAGCCATTAAAGCAGAAAGTACAGCCGCAATAAACGAAATGGAATATCCGGTCAAAAGCTTGCCGTAAACTTGTATTTCAGGCCTTACGGGTATATTCTTGAGAATCCAGAAGTTTTTCCCTTCCCTTGAGAAGGTGCTTGATACTGCAGGGTTTATCAATACAAACAGAGTTATTAATCCAGCTACAATCATTGGTAGCAAAGGTGTTGACTCACCTTTTTCAATTAACTGATACATGAACTGTACATCGGGATCATTGGCAAAATTCCCTCCAAACATCGGGAGCATCATCAGCATAGGCGCCATAAAAACCATAACTAATGAGTTAAGTGCGTATATAGGTGTTCTTAATAATATAAGCCATTCAATTTTGAAAATTGTTAATACTTGTGATGAGCTCTTATAGCTAAGTTTAGCTTTTCCGTATGAAGCTCCTGTCTCAAACTGCGCAGTTGCTCCTCTCTGGTATATAAATGACGCAATAAAATAAACCAATCCAAAAGCGCCTAACGAAATAATCAGAAGATATGCCAAATTAATCAAAGTTTCGGCTAATGTACCCGTAAGTATCTTTGTTATCCAAATTGCTGGTGGAAAGGCTCTTCCTATAAATTCAACTATTAGGTTGCTGCTCTTAAAGATCTCTGCTAAAAATTCCTGCTCATTCCCTGGCATTTGACTTATTAAATAATTCTGTCCCAAAAATAATCCTACAAGTAAAATAATGCTGCCAATAATGGTTATAAGATCACGATGCCTAGAACGGCTTACTATATTCATAAGAAAAAGTGAAAAAAATGCTGATATAACCAAGGGCACTAAAGGAATAAACAGAGTACAAATAATGGCAAGAATATAGTATATTACACCCATATTCTGCCCTATACCGTAGATAATAACCGGCGGAATCATCAGAAAAAAAGCAAACGGATATTCACCTAGTAATACAAGTATAAACTTTGATAAAAAGACACCCCCCTGAGGTATGGGCAGGCTGGCCAGAAGCTCAGTATCCTTTGCCAAAAAAACGGTACTCAATATATAGAAAATCCCGAATATCAGCACGATAATTCCGGAAACCACTGTCGCCATAGTAAGCACAACTTGGGGTGCATTAATAATTAATCCACCCTTGTATAACTGAAGCATCATAAAGGTGTATATGCCAATTATTTCGGCCAAAGCTATAAGAATAACCAGTCCCATTCCTATACTTTTCCATAGAGCTTTTTTATCGTTTTTTATATTATATAACAAATTGGATAAACCATATCGTGCATTTATCTGAAGCTTTAATAAACTAATAAATTTACGCATTTGCACCACTTCCTTCTTCAGTCAGGCTTAAGAATATACTTTCTAAAGAGGAATCCTGTGATTTCCTTAACTCATCCATGGTACCAACAGCTATTATCTGACCTTTGTTTATTATCCCGATTCTATGACATAATTTTTCTGCTACCTCAAGCACATGAGTCGAGAAAAAGACCGTATTACCGTTAGCACAATGATGATTCATTTCCTCTTTCAAAAGGTGGGAAGCTCTTGGATCAAGGCCGGTCATAGGCTCATCCATTATCCAAAGTGGCGGCTGGTGTAAAAGAGCTCCTGTGACGATTATTTTTTGCTTCATGCCGTGTGAATAGCTCTTAATAGGTTGCCCGGCGGCCTTCTTCATTTCAAACATATCAAGATATTTATCAATACGCTCTTTTCTTATGTCAGAAGGTACCTCATATACATCTGCAATAAAATTAAGATATTCTATACCTTTAAGTCTTTCATAAATATCATGAGTATCGGGAACAAAGCCCATATTCATTTTTGCTTTAATAGGCTCTTTATCGATATC
>CAZPIS010000036.1:682-10405 GCA_964586745.1 uncultured Ruminiclostridium sp. | reverse complement strand
GGGTTAATCCTAAGTTTGATTTTACTTGTTCTGATTTTTTCCTTCTCAGCATGTAATAAAAAAAAACAGCGCAGCAAAGAAGTAACAAATGGCTTGTCTGTAATAATTATGCCTGTTGAAAAAGGTAGTATAGAGAGTATCACCCAATATACAGGAATTGTAAAGCCTAAAAAAATGGTTTATGTAGTTTCACCTATATCAGGGCGGGTTTCCAACGCCTACTTTGAGGTGGGGGACAAGGTGAAAAAAGGCGAAACACTTTTTAGTATAGAAAGTAAAGAACTTGCTGCTAATATTAGATTACTTGAGGAACAGCTCAAGGTAGCCAAAGCTAATATTACACTCGCTGAAGCATCAGTAATATCTGCAATGGGAAGTGGTTACGAAGGTCAAAAAATGCAGCTGAAATCTTCCCTAACAAGCGCCGAGTATAATTATACTGCAGCAAAAAAAGCATTTGATGCTGCTGTTATCTTGTATGAAACAAAAATCATAGACAGTTTTAAATACTATGAGATAAAAAATCAGTTTGAACAGGCTAATAATGCTTTGAAGACGACAGATAATGCCTACCGGTTATTTATCGATCGATTATCCAAAGAAGCAATTAACTCATCAAATCAACAACTGAAGCAAGCTCAGGCTTCCTATGATTCCATAAAAATACAAATTGAAAATGCAAAGGAACAGCTAAAGTATACAAATATTGAATCACCTATGGACGGCATAATTGTAGCAAAGGACATCTTTGAGAGTTCTCTTATATCAAATACTATGGCTCCTTATATAGTAGCAGACACCGATACAGTTCAGGTTGCTATCTTTGTATCAGAGAAAATAATTAACAAAATAAACAAAGACAATAAACTGGAAGTTTCTATACCTGCTGCAGGAGAAGGCATCTTTAAAGGAAAAGTAACTTCAGTAAGCCCTGTAATGGATACAAAGACACTTTCATATCAAATTCTAATAGATATCCCTAATAAAAACGATTTAATCAAGCCAGGAATGACAGCTAAGGTCTGTATATCGGTCGATAAGCGGGAAGATATTATATTAGTACCTCTTAACTCAATTTTATCTGATGATAGTGTAAAATACGTTTTTACAGTAGAAGGTAATAAAGCTGTAAAAAGATTTGTAGATACCGGTATAAGCAATACTGATTCAGTTGAGATAACAAAAGGGCTCGAATTAGGTAATTTCATAGTTGTAAAAGGACAGCAATTTTTAAAACATAATGATGCTGTAAACGTGTCGCAGGAGGATTCAAAATGAGCATACCCGGTATTGCCATAAGACGTCCTACTGCAATTATTATGATAATTCTATCCATAGCGCTTATTGGGGCTGTTTCTCTTTCTAAGCTAAAACTTGATTTGCTGCCTGATTTAAACATGCCTGTAGCCGTTGTTACGGCAAGATATGAAGGAGCAGGTCCAAAGGAAATAGAAAGGCTTATAACTAAGCCTTTTGAAGAAGCCCTTACTACAGTATCGGAGTTAAAATCAATCGAAACGGTATCCACAAATGAGTATTGCCTGTGCATACTATATTTTAATGATAATACAGATATGAATTTTGCTACTTTGGAAATGCGTGAAAAGATTGATTTAGCCAAGGCTTATTTGCCTCAAGGAGTAAAGGATATCATGGTCATGCGCGTTGACCCGAATAATTTTCAATCGACCTTCGAAATTGGAATAACCTCAAAAATGGATATAGAGAATCTAACACGTATTGTTGAGGATCAAATCATAAACAGGTTGGAGAGGATCAGCGGAGTAGCATCCGCAAAACTATCCGGAGGAATTATATCTGAGGTTCGCATAGAATTGATTCCTGAGCGTCTAAATTTATATGGATTAAGTGAAAATGTCATATCTCAATATATTATGACTGAAAATCTTAATATACCTGTGGGAAGTATTGATACTGCAGGGATGTCTATCTATATGAAAACAGTAGGCCAATTTCAAAACCTTGAGGAAATCAGAAACCTTACTATTCCAACTAATTCCGGCACAATTATTTTTTTAAGTGACATAGCTGATATAAATATTAATCAAAAAGAAAAGATAAGTGAGGGCTTTATAAACGGAGTTCCGTCTTTGAATCTTTCTGTGCAGAAGCAGAGTAATGCCAATACTGTTCAGATATGCAGAGAAATAATAAAAGAGGTTGAAAATTTAAGAAATTCCTATACTGAGATTGATTTTAATATTATATATGATAGTTCTACTTATATTAACAAAGCATTAAATACAGTTTTTGAATCAGCGCTCCAAGGCGGTATTCTGGCTGTATTAATTCTTTATTTATTTTTAAGAAATATAAGAGCAACGTTAATTATCGCTGTTTCTATGCCTGTTTCAATAGTTACTTCATTCGTTTTGATGTATTTTTCGGGAATTACCTTAAATCTTATTTCACTTGCCGGATTTGCTCTCGGAGTGGGTATGATGGTCGATAATTCAATAGTGGTATTAGAAAACATCTACACGCACCGTCATAAGGGCATTGATGCGGTAAAATCTGCTGAATTCGGAACAAAGGAGGTTATGCTGTCTATCTCTGCATCAACCTTAACCACTGTCATTGTTTTTGTTCCCATAATATTTGTTGAAGGAATGACAGGTAAAGTATTTAAGGAAATGGGCCTTATAATAACCTTTTCCCTTATGGCATCATTGCTTGTTGCAATAACTTTTATTCCTATGATGGCCTCAAAAATACTCAATAAGAATTTAACCCGAAAGCAGAGGACTATTAAAATAGAAAAAACAAAAGCAGCGTTTAAAAAGCCATTTGATCGTTGGGATTCTTTTTATAATGGTATAACTAAAAGCTATGAAAAGCTCTTAATAATCTCTCTGAGAAATCGCGGGACAGTAATTTGTATTGCGATAATTCTATTTATAATTTCATTAATCGCCTTACCTGTTATCGGGTTTGAATATTTCCCTTCTATGGATGAAGGAATAATTCAGGTTGAGGTTGTTTTGCCTAAGGGAAGCGCTCTTTCAGAAACTCATGAAATGGCTTTCAAGATTCAAAACCGCATTAAAGAAATTCCGGAAGTTCAAAGTATCAGTATGACAATCGGCAATTCCGGTAATGTATTGGACAGATCAACCACAGAAAAGGCTGTAATGTCGGTGAATATCGGAAGTATTGAAAAGCGCGGAAAAACAATTGTCCAAGTTTCAGATGAAATAAGAAGTAAGGTTAATAATTTTGCAGGTGCTAAAATTAAAGTGAATGAAGAAAGCCGGGTAATGGGCTTTTCCATAGGATACAGCGCAGTAGATATAAGAATCTTAGGTGAGGATATTGAGATATTAAAAAAAGTATCTTCAGATTTAATGACAATATTAAAAAACATTAAGGGCATCGAAGAACCTGCAAGTAGTATAGATGAAGAAATCCAAGAGGCATTGATAAAAATTGACAGAGATAAAGCACTTCTATATGGTCTTACTCCCGCACAAGTTGGTCAAGCTTTACGAATAGGTGTAAACGGAATTATTGCTACAAGATATGAATACAGAGGGTCTGAAATAGACGTGGTTGTGTGTACCCTTGGAAATAAGCCTGATAGTCTTCAAGATATACAGAATATCTCTATTCAAAGTCCAATAGGTATTAGTATTCCCTTAACGGAGCTGGCTGAAATTGAGCTCGAAAAATCTGCGCCAAATATTCTTAGAAATGACCAAAAAAAAGCAGTTTCAATAACAGCAAACCTAAAGGACAGATCAATTAATAAAGTGACCATAGATATTGATAAAGCTTTTTCAGAATATGATTTTCCGTCCGGATACTCATATTCTTACGCAGGTCAACAAAAGGATTATATTGATTCTTTTAATGCGCTTTCAGATGCACTTATTTTGTCGGTAATTATAGTGTACATGCTTTTGGCAGCTCAATTCGAATCCCTCCTGCATCCGCTTACCATATTGCTGACAATTCCCTTAGCTCTAACAGGAGCCTTATTGGCGTTACTTATAACCGGTAAAACATTAAGTATACCCGCTTTTATAGGTATAATTTTACTTGTTGGTATTGTGGTTG
Organism: uncultured Ruminiclostridium sp.; assembly: GCA_964586745.1. GTDB lineage: Bacteria > Bacillota > Clostridia > DSM-8532 > DSM-8532 > DTU059. The sequence continues at coordinate 6,328 of CAZPIS010000036.1, read as the reverse complement.
ATAACGCTATTGTTTTTGTTGACAGCATAAACAAATGCAGAGAAGAGGGAATGACTTCAACAGAGGCTATTATTAAATCAGGTCCCTTAAGACTTCGACCAATTCTGATGACGACCCTTACTACTATTCTCGGTATGCTTCCTATGGCAATTTCAAGAAAGGAGGGCAGTGAGATTCAAATACCGCTGGCTATCGTCATAATAGGTGGCCTGACTGTTTCAACACTGATAACACTGATTGTGATACCATCCTTTTATTTAGCCTTCGAGAATTTATCTGATAAAGTTAAAAAGAGGCGTTTGCAAGAATCTAACTTTGAAGGTCTTTAAACAACTACCTCTAAAAGGTCTTCACTTTCTATTATCACAGTCATGCCGCCTAGTGAAGATTGTAGCCGCTCTATAGTGTTAAGCAATAAAATAGTGCTGTGAGTGATGTCAACTGCTACAATACAATATTTATTTGACACATTGAGCTACAACAAGTAGAATAATTCAGTACATTTAGTTAGAAACAGCAGGTGATATAGTGAAGAAAGTAAGAAATGAATTAAGAAATGTAGCAATAATCGCGCATGTAGACCACGGAAAAACAACATTAGTTGACGCAATGCTCCGACAAAGCGGTGTTTTTAGAAGTAATGAAAGGCTTGTAGAGAGGGTTATGGACTCGGGAGATCTTGAACGAGAAAAAGGCATTACCATTATGTCCAAGAATACTTCAGTAGTCTATAACGGGAATAAAATCAATATCGTGGATACTCCCGGACACGCTGATTTTGGCGGTGAGGTAGAGCGTATACTTAAAATGGTTGATGGAGTTCTTCTCTTGGTTGATGCCTATGAGGGAGCAATGCCTCAGACTCGATTTGTATTGAGAAAAGCCCTTGCTCTGCATTTAAAACCTATAGTGGTTATAAATAAAATCGACAGGAAAGAAGCCAGACCGGAAGAAGTAATCGATGAGATATTGGATTTATTTATTGAGTTGGGTGCTGATGATGAATTGCTTGAATTTCCTGTAATATATACATCCGCTAAAGAACGTATAGCAAAGTTAAATCTGGAAGATACATCAGATAACATGGACCCGCTGTTTGATACAATATTAAAGTACGTTCCTGCTCCTGTAGGAGATAGTGAAGCTCCGCTGCAGTTTTTGGTTTCAAGTCTTGATTATGATGAGTATATTGGCAGAATTGCAATTGGACGAGTGGAAAGAGGCACCATAAATAGAGATCAGCAGGCAGTTATCTGTAAGAATAATAATAGTAATCATCAAGTAAAGATATCTTCTTTACAGAGCTTCCAAGGGTTAAAAAGAACAGATACTGATTCTGCTTCTATAGGCGAAATTATCGCTGTATCCGGTATACCGGATATTACAATTGGTGATACAATATGCGATAAAGACTATCCGGAACCTATGCCGTTTGTTGATATAGATGAGCCAACAATATCAATGTACTTTTTGGTTAATAATAGTCCATTTGCGGGTAAAGAAGGTACCTATGTAACTTCACGTCATCTAAGGAACAGACTATTTCGCGAAGTTGAAACGAATGTCAGCATGAGAGTTGAAGAGACAGATTCATCAGATGCTTTCAAAGTATCCGGTCGTGGTGAGCTTCATCTTTCAATACTCATCGAAACCATGAGAAGACAGGGGTATGAGTTCCAAGTTTCCAAGCCTGAAGTTATAACCATAGAAAGAAACGGTGAAACATACGAGCCTATAGAGGATTTAGTAATAGATGTTCCTGAGGAATATTTGGGTAATGTTATGGAAAAACTTGGTCAGAGAAAAGCAGAAATGATTAATATGCATAGCCCGGCTCAAGGGTATGTTCGCTTAGACTATAAAATCCCCGCAAGAAGCCTTATCGGATACCGTTCAGAGTTTTTGACTGATACACGGGGAAATGGTATAATGAATCATATTTTTCATGGATATGAACCATATAAGGGAGAGATTAAAAGCCGTAACCGTGGTGTTTTGGTTGCATGGGAAGCAGGAGAATCGGTTACCTACGGATTATATAATGCTCAAGATAGGGGAGACCTTTTTATAGGGCCCGGCGTGCCTGTTTATGAGGGAATGATTGTGGGTGAATGTTCTCGAAATGAAGATATAGTAATAAATGTATGTAAAAGAAAGCATGCAACAAACATGCGTGCTTCAGGCTCTGACGAAGCACTGAAACTTGTTCCGTATATTAATATGAGCTTAGAGCAGAATCTTGAGTTTATCGATGATGATGAATTGGTGGAAATAACCCCCACATCTATACGTCTGAGAAAAAAGATTCTGAATACTGATCAGAGAGCCAAGGTGAGGAATAGTGCAAAAAAATAGTGCCTTAAAAAAAACCGGTGAACAGAAGGATTTAAAACCTGTTAAATCAAATAAAAAGAAAAGGGTTAAAAAGAAACGATATTTATTCTTAAAATTTTTAATTCTTGTTCTGATTTGCGTAATTGTTTTTATGACATGCGCTCTTTATGGTTACCGATTCATAATGGAAGGTACGGCTCAAGCTAAAGCTCAATTGACAGAAGAGAGTGGGATTGTATTTAAAATACCTTCAGGAGCCAGAACAGCAAATATTGCCGAAGAGCTTAAAAATCAAGGTTTTATTGAAGACACGAGAATTTATCGAATTATCTCTAAAATTCTTGGTTACGACAATGCCTATAAGGCCGGGAAATATATAATTTCTAAGGATATGAACTATTATGCCCTTATGGTTAGGCTTAGCGGAGAACCATTAAAGAACCCGACAAAGGATATTATGATACCCGAGGGGAAGACACTGATCGAAACAGTAGCTATTCTATCGGCTCAAGGCTATATCGATGAAGGTAAATTTCTTAAAATTGCTGAAAAAGAAAATAAAGTATATGATTTTCTGAAAACTATTAAATCTGATACAGCGAGAAAATATCCTCTGGAAGGTTATCTTTATCCCGACACCTATAGGATGGATGAAGGATGGACAGAGGAAGAGCTTATAGAACGGATGTTGAAGGAATTTAATAATGTATTTACCCAAGAGCATTATAAAAGAGCTGAAGAGTTAGGCATGACTGTTGATGAGGTTATTTCTCTTGCATCTATTATTGAAATGGAAGCACTTTATCCTGCAGATTTTAAAAAGATTTCCAGTGTATTCCATAATCGTTTAAACAGTAAAGATTTACCTTTGCTCCAATCGGACGCAACCGTTCAATATGCAAGGGTATATGATGGTCTGGGCAGAACCAGCTCAGTATTAATCAAGGACTTGGAAATTAATCATCCTTATAATACCTATATTCATCAAGGGCTGCCGCCGGGGCCGATTTGCTCTCCGCGAATCGATGCCATTGAAGCTGCATTATATCCCGAAAAGACCAATTATTATTTCTTCTTTGCCACACCTGACGGAACAAATATTTACAATGAAACTCTAGATGGTCATAATAGGGATCAACAAAAGTATGGTGTAAGCGGACAAAATTAAACAAAATCAAGAGGCGGCTGCAACAGCCGCCTTTATTAATAAAGCTGGAGTGTTCAGATAAAAGGTACTTGTAGAGTGAGTCAAATGCGCCGCTCCAAAGAAAAGATTACCGCAGGATAAGATTCTTACACCCGCAATTATGATAACATAAAAAGGGATAGTTTTTATGGAAGAAAGAATAATATATCCTGAAATTATTAAGTATATTCGTTCTGTGATAAGGCGTGAAACAGGCTTATTAAAAGAGCTGGAGGACTATGCGAGTTTAAATCACATACCCATTATTCAGCCCGAATCAGCTGCATTACTTAAAATACTCGTTAAGCTTCATAATCCTCAAAGAATACTTGAGGCAGGAACCGCTATAGGTTATTCGGCCTGTGTCTTATATGAAGCTATGGACAAATCGGGAATAATCGATACAATTGAGATTGATGAAGAAATGGCTGAGCTTGCTAAAAAAAATATCATCAGTATGGGCTTTGATAAATGTATACGAGTACTTTTGGGAGATGCCCTTGAGGTTATGGAATGCCTGAATTCATCCTATGATATGATTTTTTTAGATGCCGCAAAAGGACAATATAATGAATATCTAAATCATGCTTTACGGCTATTGAGGCCGGGTGGCATATTAGTATCTGATAATGTTTTATATAAGGGACTTGTGACACAAATAGAAAGAGTACCGCATAAACACCGCACCATTGCTGTAAAACTTAATGAATATCTACATCAGATTTGTAATGATGACAGATTGGAAACCTCTATTATTTCAATTGGTGACGGAATGGCAATAAGCCTTAAGAAAGGTGATTAAGATGAAAAAAGTCGAGCTTTTGGCGCCGGCCGGTAATATGGAAAAACTAAAAATGGCAATTCTATATGGAGCAGATGCGGTATACCTAGCCGGAGAAGAGTTTGGTCTTCGTACTGCATCCGATAATTTTACTTTTGAAGAAATGAAAGCCGGTATTAATTTCGTACATGAAAAAGGTAAAAAAGCGTATCTTACCATGAATATAATTCCCCACAATGAAGATACCTATAAAGCATCAGAATTTATTGAAAAAGCTGTCTTAACCGGCATTGATGCTGTTATAGTTTCTGATCCCGGCATGTTTGCTATTATTAAAAGTACTGCTCCGCAACTTAGCATTCATATCAGTACCCAGGCTAATATAACAAATACCCAAAGCGTGAATTTTTGGCATACAGCCGGTGCCTCAAGAGTAGTACTTGCGCGCGAGCTTTCATTCAATGAAATAAGCGAAATACGTAAGAATGCACCCGCTGAAATGGAGCTTGAAGCATTTGTTCATGGTGCAATGTGTATTTCATACTCCGGAAGGTGCCTTCTAAGTAACTATATGGCAGGAAGAGATTCCAATAAAGGGGACTGTGCCCAACCCTGCAGATGGAAATATCACTTAATGGAAGAAAAACGACCTGGGGAATATTTCCCTATACAGGAGGATGAACGCGGCACTTTTATTTTCAATTCAAAGGACCTTTGCATGATAAGACATATTCCGGAGGTTATTTCCAGCGGAATATCCAGCTTAAAGATTGAAGGCCGTGTAAAGAGCTCCTTTTATGTTGCTACAGTAGTAAAAGCCTATCGGGATGCCATTGATGCATATTACAATGATCAGACGTACGATGAAAAGTGGTTTGATGAGATTAGTAAGGTTAGTAATCGTGATTTTACAACCGGTTTTTTCTTTGATAAACCGGGGCCTGATGAACATAATTACGGAACCAGCTCATATATCAGAAATTACGATTTTATCGGACTTGTGAAAGGCTATAATAGTGAAAAAAGAATGGTAATAGTCGAGCAGCGAAATAAATTTAAAATAGGAGATACAATTGAGGTAATGCCACCTGAGGGACCTGTTACTCAGTTTATTGTAAATGAAATGTATGATTGTGAAGGAAATAGTATAAATGTGGCACCGCACGCACAAATGGAAGTTAGAATACCTATGGAGTGTTTACCTCAAAATGCTATTCTGCGTGTAAATAAATGATAGTCACAATACATTGCCAATTATAATTATAATTATGTTCGCGGGTCCCTTAAATACCGTAATTAAATAATATTAGAAAATTTTAATGTTATGGTCTGGTAAGCTGTGGTA
>CAZPIS010000036.1:0-672 GCA_964586745.1 uncultured Ruminiclostridium sp. | reverse complement strand
GGAAGTGCGAATACCAATGGAACGATTGGCTGACAATGCAATTTTACGAGTCAATAAATAAAACTTCATATGGTTCTTCCTGTGTAATATTAGAAAATTTTAATGTTATGGTCTGGTAAGCTGTGGTATTATAATATTATGAATAAGCTAGACTGTATTTTAGCATACAGAGCTAAGCAATAAATATCTTTCTATAAGGAGGTCTTTTACCATGGCATTTTTTGATGACGTTAAAAAATTTGGCAAAAATATCACTGACAAGGGTAAGGACGTAATTGAAATTACAAAACTCAACTCTCAGATTAACTCAGAAAAAGACAAAATAAAGGATTTTTATGTAAAAATCGGTGAGGAAGTTTACAAAGCATACGCTGTAGGACAAGGCTCAGCATACGATGAAGTTTGCGGACAGATTAAACAAGTAGAAGATACAATTAATGAACTAACCGCAAAGGTTCTAGAGCTTAAGAATGCAACAAAATGCCCCAGCTGTGGTGCTGAAGTGACAAAGGAAACTACATTCTGTCCAAAATGCGGAACTAAAGTTAACCAATAATCAACACATTAAAAAGCGGCCTGCTAAAGGTCGCTTTTTTTGCGGCCGTAACACTGCTTGTGAGGGAGTGAAACGACCGAAGAAGCAGATGTACGTCCCATGCAAGGCTTGTCCAA
>CAZPIS010000035.1:0-10587 GCA_964586745.1 uncultured Ruminiclostridium sp. | reverse complement strand
ATTTTTTACATTCTGATGAGGTATTATAACACCCTGTTTTCCGGTAAGTCCATTGATTTTGCATATTTCGAAGAATCCCTCTACCTTGAAGGTGGCACCACCGATTGGTTGAATAAAGCCCAATTGATTTACTGATCCGGTTACGGCAATACCCTGATGTACCGGCAAATCAGACAGGCTGGACAGAATTGCAAACAATTCGGTAGAAGATGCACTGTCCCCCTCTATTCCGCTGTAAAGCTGTTCAAAGCATATGCTGGCTGCAAGTGACAGGGGTATTTCCTGGGCATACTTCTTCCCAATATATCCGCTTAGGATCAATACTCCCTTGGAGTGTGTCGTTCCACCCGTTTCTACTTCACGCTCTATATCCAATATTCCGGTTTTCCCCATATAAGTGGCTGCAGTAATACGGCTGGGTTTACCAAAAGTATAGTCACCCAGATCAATAACCGCAAGGCCGTTTATCTGACCTACTACACCACCGTCAGTGTCTATTAATAGAGTTCCTTCCCGTATAAGCTCCAGCAACTCTTCATCATATTTGTTTGACCGCTTCTTTTTCTCTAGGATAGCCTTTTTCACATGCCGGTCAGATACTATGGAGCTGCCCTCAATATTTGCCCAAGTACCGGCTTCACCCAGGATATTTACTATTTCTGAAAAACGTGTCGTCAGCTTATTCTGGTCCTGAACAACCCATGAACTGTAATTGACAACCTCGGCAACTCCTGACCTGTCAAAATGCTTCACACCCTCTTTGTTGCAATAGGCCCCTATGTATTGGGCCAGACGCTGCACATTTTTATCATTCCAATCCATATGCTCATCAAAATCTGCTTTAATCTTGAAATATTTCTTAAAGTCTCTGTCATAGTTATATAAAAGATGATATATTTCCGAGCTTCCCACAAAAATTATTTTTACATTTATAGGTATAGCTTCGGGCTTTAATGCTGATACAGCAACAAGTCCCATTTGCTCCTTAATGTTCTCGATAATTATCTGTCTTGTTTTTAAGGTTCGCTTAATTGCTTCAAAAGATTGGGGATTAGAAATGACATCATTAATCTGAAGGATTAGAAAGCCGCCGTTAGCCTGATGAAAAAGCCCCGGCTTTATTAATGTGTAATCGGTAATCATTGTCCCTAATTCATTCTCATATTCACATCTGCCCATAAGATTATAAAAAGTAGGGTTATAATCAACTACTACGGGAGCTCCGTGGAGTCGGCTGTTATCAACAAGCAGATTCACCTTGTACCGTTCATAAGGATTCTCTTCTCCGCTTTTTTTCATCATTAAAAGATTATTTAATACACTCTGCTGCTCATCAGCATAACGCGGCTCAATAAAATGTTCTATATTTTTAAGTATGTCTTCCTTGACATCTTCCAAATATCCTATAACAAAAGGATAGCCATTGTATTTATCCTTAAGATCATCAATATGTATGCCTACCGCGTAAAGAGCAATCTGATGCTCCCATTCCTGTATAGCATTCTCAGCATCCATCTCTACTTCTCTGATCTTTCTTATTGTATCAGATGTTTCTATCTGAAGGTCTTCTGATGATTTTGACAGCTCAATTTTTATTTCCTCGTCCAAGGCTTTAAAGTCTTCCTCGCTTAAGGGTTCACCATCAATAATCGGCATAAAGTATACGCCGGAATTAGCAAGTTTTACTCTAAATCCGCGCTCTGCAGCTTCATTGCTCAGATCTAATACATATTCGTCCTTCTTATCACGAAATACTTTAATAATCCGGGAACGTTCTTCCTCGTACTCTTCACCATCAAAGGCTTTGGAAATTTCCTGCTCAATTACCTTCACGAAATCCTCCATATCCTTCTTAAAGTCCTTGCCCATACCCGCCGGCAAGTTTATTGCCTTTGGCTTGTTTGAGTCCTCAAAATTATATACATAACACCAATCATCCGGTACAGTCATAAATTTTGCTTGTCTCTGGGCGCTATCAAGTGCGTAACGGGTTTTACCTTCTCCGGATTCACCTGCCATATAAAGATTATAACCGTCGAACTGAATATTCAGAGCAAACTCCGTGGCCTCCGCCGCCCTTTGCTGGCCTATCAGCTCTCTTGACGGTGTCAGCAAAGATGTATCCTTAAATTTTAAAGTGGAAATATCACATTTCCTTCTTAATTGGTTTGTGGAAAGTGGTGTCACAAACATAAAAACACCCCCCGTTTTAGTCATTATCATTTTATCTACCACAATGATAAAATATGAAACAACGGGAGGTGCTTACTACTATTAAATTTTTATTTTATACAGAGTATACCTGTAGCTGGATAAACGCTTTAATGCAGATTTTCAACTGCAGCCTTTTCAATCTCAAGACCGTTGGTGTATCTCTTCATAAATTGATCGAATCCTTCTACATCTGAAGGATCGGGATTCACAGAAGCTCCTGCTTTCCCATCAAAGATCTTATTGAGAAAATCTGCCATGGCTTCGTCATCTTTTTTGTTAACCATATATGATGCAAGTAAGGCTATACCCCATGCACCGCCTTCGCCTGCGGTTTCCAAAATAGAAATCGGCACCGTTGTTGCAGCAGACATAATTTTCAAACCTACATCCTTTGTTTTGAAGAAGCCGCCGTGACCGCGTATAACGTCAACCTTCACGCCTTCTTTTTCAAAAAGAATATTCAAACCTGTTCTCAGCGCTCCCAGTGATGTAAATAAATTTACACGCATAAAGTTGGCCAAGTTAAAGTTAGAGTTGGAGGAGCGTACAAACAACGGACGTCCTTCCTCGAAATTCGTTATATGCTCTCCGGAAATATATCCGTATGACAATAATCCGCCGCAATCCGCATCGCCTTTTAAGGCCATTCCCAACAGAGTGTCATAAAGCTTTGGCTTCGTAATTTCCATGCCCACTGCCTTGAAGGCTTCTGCAAAAATACTAATCCACGCATCGTAATCAGATGTGCAATTGTTTGAATGCACCATAGCAACTAGGTTACCATCGGGAGTTGTCACTTGATCAATTTCAGAATAAGCTTTTGAAAGCTCCTTCTCCAGTACAATCATAGCGAAAACCGATGTTCCTGCAGATACATTTCCTGTTCTTACTGCAATACTGTTGGTAGCAACCATACCGGTTCCCGCATCTCCTTCGGGTGGGCAAAAAGGAATCCCGGCTTTTAGATTTCCTGATGTGTCTAAAAGCTTAGCGCCTTCGGATGTCAGTGCTCCGGCTTTTTGTCCGGCAAGCAGAATCCCCGGAAGAATACCTTCAAGCTTCCATGGATAATTATTTTGACCAATCTCACGGCTAAACATGTCTATCATATTTTTGTCAAATTTTTTGGTATTCAGGTCAATTGGAAACATACCGGAAGCCTCACCGACGCCTAAAACCTTTTCGCCGGTTAACTTCCAGTGAATGTACCCCGCTAAGGTTGTCATAAATGAAATTTTAGATACATGCTCTTCATTGTTTAGAATAGCCTGATAAAGATGGGCAATGCTCCATCTTTGCGGAATTGGGTAATTAAACAAAGATGTCAACTTTTCAGAGGCAGCTCCGGTTATATTATTTCTCCATGTACGGAAAGGTGTCAGAAGCGCATCTTCCTTATCAAATACCATATATCCATGCATCATGGCGCTTATACCGATAGCTCCAACTGAATCGATAACCACATCATACTTCTCTTTTACATTTTCAGTCATATTTCGGTAACTGCCTTGAAGCCCCAGCCAGATTTCATCAATACTGTAAGTCCATATGTTTTTGATATAGCTGTTCTCCCAATCGTAGCTACCTGATGCAATAGGAAAATTATCTTCACCTACCAGAACAGTTTTTATCCTGGTTGAACCCAATTCAATTCCTATGGCTGTTTTGCCGCTTTTGATCACATTTTTGATTTTTCCCACATCATTACACATACACTTTTCCCCAATCCCTTTATATTAATTTTTTAGTTTTACATTAGCATCATGCCAAATATACTGTCAATATTTAAATATAAACTACTCTATTGTTTAAATCAAATTATACGCATAAATTATAATCTCAGCCACATAATGAGCGCATCCTCATTATTGTCGGAATAGTACCCATAACGCACTCCGGAAGAAACAAATCCAAAGCTTTCATATAAAGATATAGCCGCCGAATTGCTTACTCTAACCTCAAGAGTAACAGCAATTATCTCTAATTCCTTTGCTTTATTTAACAAGGCGTTAATAAGAGCCCTTCCGTAGCCTAATCCCCTGTAATCGTTGTGTATGGCAACATTAGTAATATGAGCCTCATCTATAATTTTCCAGAATCCTACATAACCTACAACTTTTCCGTCAACTACAATAACAAAATAATGGGCATTTAAGTTATACAACTCTTCTTCAAACATACCCAGGGTCCATGGATTTTTAAAACAGCTGTTTTCAACTTCCAATATTTCGTCCAAATCCTTTGTATTCATCAAACGGATTAAAGGTTTATCAATACCCATAGAACCCCTTTCAAAGCTTATTCCCGATCAGTTCTCCTTAATCTTTCAGCCTGTGATTTTCTAAGATAAAAGGGCTCAAGTTCAAAAGCGCTTTTTACTTTATTATTATGGTAGGCTTCCTCAGCCAGAAGTGCAGTTGCGGATGCTCTGGGATAAGACATTGCCTGCTGCGGGCACACTATTCTATCACCCAAAGCTTCTTTTAACTCTGATAAGTGAAGGTCTACAGCATCTCCAAGAACCATGATATTTTCACTTATTTCCATGGCTTTGTTTATCCATTCTTTTATTGTAATGCCCGAATCAGGACCAATTTTATCCATACTTCCGTTCAACTTATGGTAAAAAGCTGTGAAAACTTGTTTATTTCTGGCATCCAACATTGGGGATATAATACCCTTAAAGTCAGGCATGGAATAAGCGAGTGCATCCAGTGTGGGTATTCCGCATGCGGGTTTTTTCAAGGTATAAGCCAATCCTTTAATAGTAACTACCCCGATTCTTAATCCGGTAAAAGATCCGGGACCGATAGAGGCAGCAAAAAGATCAACTTCTTTCATGTCCTTATCCAACATTGAAAGAGTGGTTTTTATCATAGGCAGTATCTTTTGTGAGTGTGTCTTACCATGCTTTATCGAAATCTCAGCAATCACCTTTCCGTCCTCGACTAATGCACAAGAGGCAGTAAGACCTGATGTATCAACAGCAAGTGTCAGCATTCGATTCCCTGCCTTTCGATAAAAATAATACGGCTTTCGATAGCCTTATCATCACGTTCTATTCTTATATGAATGGTATTTTCGGGTAGGATGTCCGAAATTTTGTCACCCCACTCAACTATACAAACAGCATCATCGTTAAAATATTCATCCCAGCCTATTTCCATAAGTTCGTCCGAATCATTAACCCGATATACATCAAAGTGATTTAAAACCCATTTCCCGGGATATGAATTAACCAAAGTAAATGTAGGACTGGTTATTGGTTTGCTAATACCAAGACCTGAAGCTATTCCTTTTGTAAAAGCCGTTTTCCCGGCTCCTAAATCACCTTCCAGGCTTATAGTATCCCCGGCTTTTAAATCCTGCGAAAATTTACGTCCCAGCTCAAAGGTTTCTTTTTCCGATTGTGTTTTGATTTTAAGTATTTTCTTTGGCATCCCTTTATCCTTCTTGGTTTTCATAGACTAGCTGCCCGTTAATAAAAGTCATTTTTACCTTACTTGAGTAGTCTAAAGGATTTCCTGTATATAATACCATATCTGCATCCTTACCTATTTCTAGGCTTCCCAACCGTTTATCCAGCTTAATACACTTTGCAGCATTTATTGTCACTGCCTTCAATGCCTTTTCAGCTTCCATCCCTTCCCGGGCTGCAAGAGATGCGCTAAGCATAAGATGTTGTATCGGAACACACGGGTGGTCGGTCATTATTGCCACATCAATACCGGTATTCGATAGAATTCCGGGAGCTTTAGTCGTCTGATTTTTAAGCTCAATTTTAGACCTGTCGGTAAGGATAGGCCCTAGTATTACATTATAGCCGCTATCTTTTAATATATCTGCTACAAGCCAGCCCTCGGTACAATGATCCAACGTCATATCCAAATTAAATTCTTTTGCAATTCTTATAGCCGTAAATATATCGTCGGTTCTGTGAGCATGCGCCTTAACAACTAATTCACCTTTTATTACAGGAATAAGAGCATCCAGCTTGATGTCAAACTCAGGCTTATCATTCTCTTCTCTATCAGCTTCATATTCTTGTATAGCTTCCATATATTCTCTTGCTTTATATAATTGCTCCCTTAGAAGTGCTGCTGTAGCCATGCGGGTAGTAGGCAGCTGATGTTTCTCATGGTATGCAGTCTTAGGGTTCTCACCGAAAGCAATTTTCATAGCGCAAGGAGCTTTTATAACCATTTCATCTACACTCCGGCCATAGGTTTTTAATGCCGCAAATTGCCCTCCGATTACATTGGCACTGCCGGGACCTGTAATTACTGTTGTTACTCCATTTTGCAGCGCTTCCTCAAACGCCCTGTCCTTATGATAAATGCCGTCTATCGCCCTTAATTGAGGGGTAATGGGGTCGGTCATTTCATTAACATCGTCACCCTCAAATCCTACCGAATCCTCAACCATACCTATATGGCAGTGGCTGTCAATCAAGCCTGGAATAAGAGTCAATCCCTTAGCATCGATTACTGTATCGGAGTCTGAAAAAACGGGTATATCTGTCATATCTCCTATACCCGATATTTTCCCATCTTTTGCTGATATAAATCCATTTTCGTAATTCTTTTCTGACATGGTAAGAATCTTGGCGTTTTTAATAAATAGCATACTGCCTCCAAACTAATAAAGCTCTTTTTATACAATAAAAAACAGGTGTTAAACCTGTTTTATTATAACATAAGTTCAGCCGAAAGCACTAGCCTATTGGTATCTGCTCTCTTCAGTGCTTAATTCTCCAATGTGGCAGCAGCTTCTTCCACTGCATGATTTAAAATAATACTGCTATCCGCCTTTGCAAATTTTTGCACTTGGGGCTTTCTTATAAGGGCGTATTTTATAACCTCATTCATTTTTGAGACAGGAATCAAACGCAACTCTTTTCTTACGCTCTCGGGAATATCCTCAATATTTTTCTTGTTTTCATAAGGCAACAAAATAGTATCCACACCTGCACGATGTGCCGCCAGAACCTTCTCCTTGAGCCCTCCGATGGTTAAAACTCGACCCCGTAAAGTAATCTCACCTGTCATGGCCAGATTTTTTCTTACAGGTATGCCTGTAAGTGCAGATATCATAGCAGTTGCGAGAGTAATCCCCGCAGACGGGCCATCTTTCGGAATAGCACCCTCCGGTACGTGAATATGAATATCAAACTTTTTATGGAAGTCCTTTTCTATACCGTATTCCTCAGCAACAGAGCGAATATAGCTTTTTGCAATGCGAGCTGACTCCTTCATTACATCTCCCAGTTGCCCCGTCAGCTCAAGCTGGCCCTCTCCCGGCATAAGGTTAACCTCTATAGGCATAGTATCGCCTCCTACAGGCGTCCAAGCAAGACCTCTTACTATACCTATCTCATCTTTTTCGGCAGCTTTATCATAAAGGAATATACGAGCTCCCAAATAATTCTTAACTGAATTTTTAGTAATTCTCAGCGAGGTTTTTTCACCCGATACTATTATTTTAATGGCTTTTCTTATGACAGTGGAAATCTTACGTTCAAGATTTCTTACCCCTGCCTCTTTGGTGTAGTGAACTATTATCTCCCTAAGAGAAGATTCGTCAAACCTAACCACTTTATTATCAACTCCGTGGATATCCTGCTGTTTTGGCACAAGATACCTGGCAGCAATATTTAGCTTCTCTTCCTCCGTGTATCCTGATATATCTATAACTTCCATTCTGTCAAGCAAAGGCCTGGGTATAGCATCCTTGTAGTTTGCAGTAGTTATAAACATAACATCGGACAGATCAAAGGCTACTTCCAAATAGTGATCTCTGAAGTCCTTATTTTGCTCTGAATCCAAGACCTCCAACATTGCCGAAGCCGGATCTCCCTTAAAGTCATTTGACATCTTATCTATTTCATCAAGCAAAATAAGTGGATTTGCACTCCCTGACTGCTTTATTGCATTGATAATTCTTCCGGGCATTGAGCCCACATAGGTCCTTCTGTGCCCTCGGATTTCAGCTTCATCCTTTACTCCGCCCAGCGACATCCTCACATAGCTTCTGTTCAGAGCTTCAGCAATGGACTTGGCAATTGATGTCTTGCCTACCCCGGGAGGTCCGGCAAAGCAAAGAATGGGTCCATGAAGACCATTCTTCATTTTTCTTACAGCCAAATACTCCAGTATTCTTTCCTTAACCTTATCAAGCCCATAGTGATCCCTATCCAAAATCTTTTCAGCATATTTAATATCAAGCTTTTCCTCAGTCTTTTTATTCCAAGGCATATCCAACAAAGTATCAAGATAGGTACGTATAACACCGCTTTCAGCTGAGGTGGAGTGCATACGGGTAAGCCTGTCCAGCTCCTTTAAAGCCTTTTTCTTAACATCCTCGCTGAAACTGGCTTTTTCAATTCTATCCCTATATTCATCGACTTCAGTAGTTATATCTGCCGAGTCGCCAAGCTCTTTTTGTATAGCTTTTATCTGCTCACGAAGATAATACTCTTTTTGGCTTTTATCAATTTGCTGGCGCACCTTTGAGGTAATACTTTTTTCCAGCTCAAGAATTTCATTTTCTCTTGCAAGAATATCCAAAAGCTTTTCCAGACGCTTTTTGGGAGATAATTCTTCTAGAATCATCTGTTTTAATTCAATTGATATCCCCAGATTTGATGCAATAACATCTGGTAGGCGCGACAAATCATTTATGTTTGTAATAGAAAGCGTCGCATCGGGTGAGATTTTCCCTGAAAGCTTCGCATATTGTTCAAAATGATCTATTACCTGTCTGGCAAGAGCTTGTACATCGGATTTGCCGCTTTTAAGGGCCCTCGAATTAACAGTAACGATATCAACCTTATAAAAGGGCTCATCTGTGACAATATTTGTTATCCTGGCTCGTTGAATCCCTTCCACAAGTACTCTTATTGTATCTCCCGGCAACCTCAACAGCTGTTTTATATGGGCGATAGTCCCAAATCTATTAATTTCATCATTACCGGGATCCTCTATATTCGGGTCCTTCTGCGCAGTCAGAAATATGGTCTGCTCATTAAGCATAGCCTCTTCTATTGACTTAATTGATTTTATTCTACCCACATCAAAGTGTAGTATCATATGAGGATAAACTACTATACCCCTAAGCGGAAGCATGGGTATACTGTAAGCTGTATTATTCTTATTTTGCTCTGGCATATATATCATCCTTTCATACTCTGAGGCCTTAGTATAACGGCATGTTTTATTATAAGGGCACAGCAAAGGTATTTCAATTGTTTCTTTTACCAATTTATCTTTATTTTACATTTAATGGTGTCGCAATATATATTTCTTTAATTTTATACAGGGAATAATTATAACATATCGCATTTAAATTTGTGTGATTTTATTTTTAGAACTATTAGTTTACATTTGATCTGCACAAAAAAATTAAGGCAGAGAAATCTGCCTTAATTTATATTAAATCTGTTATTTATGCAAATTATTTAAGATTAACTCAATACGTCTACAACAGCACCTGAACCAACAGTTCTGCCGCCTTCACGGATAGCGAGTCTGAGACCCTTTTCCATAGCAATAGGAGTAATAAGCTCGATTTCCATGGTAACGTGGTCACCAGGCATACACATTTCTACGCCTTCAGGAAGCTTGATGTTTCCGGTAACGTCGGTGGTTCTAAAATAGAACTGAGGTCTGTAGCCGGAGAAGAAAGGCTTTGAACGGCCACCTTCTGAAGCAGTCAGAACGTATACCTGAGCGGTAAACTTTGTGTGAGGTGTAATTGAACCGGGCTTAGCAAGAACCTGACCTCTTTCGATGTCTGCTCTTTGAACACCACGAAGAAGAGCGCCGATATTATCGCCTGCAACAGCAGAATCAAGAATTTTACGGAACATCTCAACGCCGGTAACAACTGTTTTTCTGGGTTCATCCATCAAACCAACGATTTCAACTTCTTCGCCAACCTTAATGGTTCCTCTCTCAACTCTACCGGTAGCAACGGTTCCACGACCGGTGATTGTGAAAACGTCCTCAACAGGCATTAAGAAAGGAAGATCTGTAGGACGTGCAGGTGTCGGGATATATTCGTCTACAGCCTTCATAAGTTCATGAATACAAGCATACTTGGGCTCGTTAACATCTGTTGAATCACATTCGAGCACGTCAAGAGCAGAACCTCTGATGAAAGGTGTATCGTCGCCTGGGAACTCCCATTCGCTAAGAAGCTCTCTGAGCTCCATTTCAACAAGCTCAATCAGCTCTTCGTCGTCAACCATATCGCACTTATTAAGGAATACAACGATACTTGGAACACCAACTTGACGGGAAAGAAGAATGTGCTCGCGTGTCTGAGGCATAGGGCCGTCAGCAGCCGAAACAACGAGAATAGCTCCATCCATCT
>CAZPIS010000034.1:8184-10662 GCA_964586745.1 uncultured Ruminiclostridium sp. | reverse complement strand
TTTGCATATTCTCCTGCTCTTTAGCACTACTGCTCTTCACATCGTCATTATCAATATCTTTAGGTCTTTTTATAACCTTTTTTATACTTAATATATCATCGACCGGCTTTTGGTTTACATCGGAAAATTTCTCAACATCAGCTGTTACCGTAGGTTTAATTTCCTCTGCAGGCTTTTCTCGTTCAGGCTTCTCCCGTTTTTTTACATTGGAAACGACATTTTCTCTATTCCGGGTAAATCCCGCCATTAAGCCATCATTACTATCTGATGAGCGTACAAAGCCTTTTTTATCTTTTTTCTCCTTAGGTTCTTGCATAGGAATATCGTCATGGAAAATAACCTCAGTCTTTCTAATGATACGAGGGGCACTTTTTCTTGTATTGGCTTCCACCAAATCCGATTTAACATCAGCATCACCCGGCGGATTTCCCGCATCATTTTTAATGCGCTTTACTACACCAATATGCTTATACAATTTTTCAAGCTCATCATCTTCCAAGGTTGTCATATGACTCTTGGGAAAAATTTTTATTTCATTGAGTTTTTCCATGAGCCTTTTGCTGGTAACATTAAGTTCCTTTGCTAACTCATGAATTTTTGGTTTGTTCAAAAAAGCCACCCCCGTGTGCCGTATTGTCATTATTTTCGTTTTGTTCAATCAGTTCTTTTATTCTATCAGCAAAGCTGCGATTTGTAACGGATATTACTGAAAAGAAGGTCTTACCCAGTCTTTGTCCCAGTTTATCTTTCTTACCGAATTCAATTATGGGGATATTACTTTTAAACAAAGCTGTTTCAATCTTCTTCCTTGTGTTAAGAGAGGCATCTTCCGTAATAATTACTAAGAATGCTTTTTCGCTCTTAACAGCCTGTTCGGTCAGTGCCTCACCCGCCATAATAGCTCCGGCCTTTTTTGCCAATCCAATAAAAGAATAAATCTTATCTTCCCACATAACCCTCCAATTGCTTAGTTATTTCATCATAAACAGTTTCGGGGATTTCGCAGGAAAATTCATTACTGAAGCTCTTCGCTTTACGCGCTTTATTAAAACATTCCAAGTTCTTACAAATATAAGCGCCGCGCCCATTTTTCTTTCCGGTCGGATCCACAAAAATTGCTCCTTCATTGTTTCTGACAATTCTGAGCAGCTCTCGTTTATCCTTCATTTCCCGGCATCCCACACAACGTCTCATGGGAATTTTCTTTGTTTTCATGCTCTAATCCTCGTAAACGGTTTTTTAAATACTACTGTTGTGTTTTCTCATTTTCAATATCACTGTCAACTTTTTGTTCTGATCCCGGCTCATCTGTCCCTAACGTATCTTCTGCCATATCATACTCTTGCTCCGATTCCGGCTCATCTGATACATCTGTTACATCTGAATCTTCGGCTATTTCTTCATGTTCATCATCATAAGTGGAAGAACTCATATTAAAAAGCTGGGATTCAATTTGATCTCTTAATTGGGACTCACTCTTTATATCAATTTTCCAACCTGTTAATTTTGCTGCAAGTCTGGCATTTTGTCCTTCCTTACCTATTGCCAGCGAAAGCTGAAAGTCCGGAACGACTACCCTTGCGACCTTACTTTCCTCATCCAAATCTACCTGAAGTACCTTAGCGGGGCTTAAGCTGGCAGCAATGTATTCTTCAGCATTTGAGCTCCACTTGATTACATCAATCATTTCTCCCCTAAGCTCATCAACAATAGCTCTTATGCGGCCACCTCTCTGCCCTACACAGGCTCCGACAGGATCTACATTTTCATTACGGGAAAAAATTGCAATCTTTGTTCTGGAGCCGGCTTCTCTTGCAATAGTTTTTATCTCAACCGTTCCATCAGCAATCTCCGGAACCTCCAATTCCAAGAGTCTTTTTACAAGACCGGGATGAGTTCTGGATACATATATCTGAGGGCTTTTATTTGTTTTTTTAACATTAATCACATATATTTTTATACGGTCATGAACGTTATACTTCTCGCCCGGTGTCTGTTCGGAAGGAGGCAAAACAGCCTCAACCCTTCCCAAATCTATTATAATGTTTTTTCTGTCAAAACGACTTACCACACCGTTAACAATATCTTCTTCACGATTTGAAAATTCGTCAAATATAAGCCCCCGTTCAGCTTCGCGAATACGTTGCATTACAACCTGTTTAGCGGTTTGTGCAGCAATACGTCCGAATTTCTTAGGTGTAACTTCCACCTCAACCATGTCACCTATTTCGAAATCCGGTCCGAATCTTTTAGCCTGCTCAAGAGACATTTCTGTGGCTGATTCGATTATTTCCTCGACAATAGTTTTTAAAGCATAAACTCTAATCTCACCCGTACGCCTATCTATAGAAACCTCTACGTTTTGTGCAGAACCAAAATTCTTTTTATACGCTGAAATTAACGCTTGTTCTAATGCTTCAATTATAATCTCCTTATCTATACCCTTCTCTTTTTCCAATAGTTCAAGGGCGTAAAGCA
>CAZPIS010000034.1:0-8174 GCA_964586745.1 uncultured Ruminiclostridium sp. | reverse complement strand
TCCAAATTAAAATTTAAAAACTTTCTTAGCTTTTGCAATATGTTCTAATTTAAACTGATGACTCTTTTCATCTTCAGTCTTAATAGTAAGATTATCCTCATTATAGGAAACTAACTCACCCTCAAATTGTTTAGTATTGTCAACAGCTTTAAATAGCTTAATCTCTACTATACTTCCGATGGCTTTAACGAAATCCTCCGCCTTTTTTAATGGGCGTTCAAGCCCCGGTGACGATACTTCCAAAAAAAACTCATGGGAAATAGGGTCCACTTCGTCAAGCTTCTTGTTCAAAGGCCTGCTTACATTTTCACAATCATCCAGAGATACACCTTCCGGTTTGTCAATATACAATCGTAGAAACCAATTGCTTCCTTCCTTGACGAATTCAACATCAACAAGCTCACAACC
Organism: uncultured Ruminiclostridium sp.; assembly: GCA_964586745.1. Lineage (GTDB taxonomy): Bacteria > Bacillota > Clostridia > DSM-8532 > DSM-8532 > DTU059. The sequence goes on along the minus strand of CAZPIS010000034.1, from coordinate 7,766 downwards.
TGCTTCTGAAACTATGGGAAGCGCAAGCTCTTTCACAATTTCCGATATGCCTTTTTTAGCCATCTATACCTCCCTCTACAAATGCAAAGAGTGGGAAAAAACCCACTCTCGCATCTAAAAATACATTGAACCAAAATTATTTTAACACATAACACCAACACTGGCAACATATTTTTTCTATTATGGTAGCTACTATAGATTTTATAAATGTCTTTTTAAGTAAATCATATCCACTAACTGTTGACCATCTTCATACATAGGGTGGTCGTAATTGTCTACAAAAAAGTTTTTTACAATGTGTGATTTTGCAAATCCGCATTTCTCATAGAAATGAAGTATCGCAGGGCTATCGCCTGTTCCAACATATAACTCATTACCAGATTTTTTTTTGTAGTAATCAGCAATAAATGAGATTAGATATTGCCCATATCCTTTCCGTTGATATTTAGGAACAGTAACAATATTCTTAATTTCATAAACGCCGGATTGCTCTTGTGTAACAACGCAAATCGCTTTAACATCATCATCATTCAAGGCGAACATTTCACCACGATACAAATATTTTTCTATCATACTTACCTGTTCATCTGCAATAAGCAGCAATTCCATGTACTTTGTTTTATCGCTATCGATAATTTTTACGATTTCCATTCGATATATCTCCTTTTTTTCTTCATCTTAACAAATCCATTATACCTTTTCAATCTCAAATAGGTATGCCAACCAATAAGGTCCTACATTAAAATAGGCAAGGGCGTTTTATTATCACTACTGCTCAACAAAAGCCAAACTAATCCACTTATAAACATTTTAATCTCTTACAAACTCCACAAAGATTAAAAAATGGGATATACTATTTTTAAAATCTATCCATCGGAGATTTAATTTATGTCTGTTGTTGGGATTATTGCGGAATATAACCCGCTTCATCTGGGGCATTTACATCATCTTGAATATGCAAGAAAAGCAATAAATGCGCAAGGCTGCATATGTGTGTTAAGCAGTAATTTTGTTCAGCGAGGAGAACCGGCTATCGTTTCAAAATGGGCTCGTACCCAAATGGCTTTGGTTTCGGGAGCTGATCTTGTAATAGAGCTACCGTCTGCATTTTCCTGCGCATCTGCTGAATATTTTTCCACAGGAGCAATTAGCATTCTAGATAGCCTCGGCATAGTGGACTATCTTTGCTTTGGCAGTGAGGAAGGGAGTATTGAGGCTCTTGAACCGGCTGCCGAACAATTTGCCAATGAAAGCAACGCTTTTAAGGAGAATCTGAAAGACGGACTAAACAACGGTCTTTCTTTTGCTGTTGCGCGTCAAAAAGCGCTAGCAACGGTACTTATAGACAACTCAAAAAGCGGCCAAAACGAGCACAATGAAACAGAGGTCAATAATGTAATAAATGCCATGGGTAAACCAAATAATATTCTGGGAATTGAATACATAAAAGCTCTTAAGCGGCTAAAAAGCTCAATAAAACCCATAACCACCAAAAGAATCGGTGAGGATTATAACAGTCTGGAACATGCATCTGCTTATTCGAGCGCTACCGCTATTCGCCGACATATACAGGAAGCATTCATTTCCGATTCATCATACAATCAAGACGCTTTTTTGCATAATAATATATCCGGGGAATGCTTAAAAATACTTCTTGATGAATTTTCCTCGGGCAGAGGCCCGGTATTTCCCGAGGCCTTTGAAAGTATACTGCTATACTCTTTCAGGACTAAAAGCATAAGCGAAATCCGTCCCCTTCCATATATGGAGGAGGGTCTTGAAAACCGTCTTAAAGAAGCCGCTATGGAATCGACCTCCTATAATGAGCTTGTAAGAGATGTAGTTACAAAACGCTATCCGGCATCACGTATAAAAAGAATCCTTTTCTCCATACTGACAGGAATGACCGGAGAATTTTTAGATGAACTAAAGAATAATGGATATGCCCAGTATATCAAGATTCTAGGTTTTAATGAAACCGGCAGGGCTCTTTTATCGGATATGAAAAAGAAAGCTAATCTTCCAATAATAACTAAGCCCGCAAGCTACAATGAGCTTGGTAATAAGCTTGCCGTAAAGCTTTTTGAAAATGAGTCAAGGGCTACTGATGCATATGTCTTGGGCTATCCTATTCCAAAAGAACGAGTCGGGGGTATGGAATTTATAACTTCTCCAATATATTTTAAATAATCGCGGCGTAATGAAATATTATTATAATTAGAGCACAAGGGGCTAAATGCCCCTTTTAGAATCATTGGGATAAATCATTCTATGCTGCGTTTTCTTGACTGAGTCTAACTATTTCTGCCTGAATTAGTAATAAGATAGATGTCAGCTGCAATATTACTTGGGTAACAACAAAAGAGTCTTGGATTAAATTATCAATTTCCTCTTGATTATTATTTTCCGCGCTCAGCCTTACTATTTCTGTCTGAATCAATGATAGAATAAAGTTTAACTGCAATATTACCTGTTTCACCTCAAAATAAGCCACAATTAGATCGTCTAGTTCTTGATCATTCATTTTTTCACCCCCAGGTTGTCTTTCTTGTACATAATATGATACATGTGCTTACTTAGCTCACCAATTAATTAAAAAAGACAATGGATTTGTTTTTCCATTGTCTTAATTTATTTTAGTGCCATTAATGCCTATATGTGCCGTAACCCAATGGCATGTGCCGGAAATGCTTTCCCGGCTTATTCATGCTGATGTTATCTTCTCTGTGCATCAAAGCTCTTCTCAAGGTTCTTGAGGATTCGCTCCATTGCTATATTTACATCTTCATCTTTTAGAGTTCTGTCTGAAGCTCTAAATGATAGGGCAATGGCTACACTTTTCATTCCGTCTGGTACCTGAGCACCCTTGTAAACATCAAAGATACTAACATCTTCCAGGTATTCGCCGCCCTTTTGCTTAATAGCTTGAAGAATCTGTGCAACGTAAAGTTCTTCACTTACCACAACGGCCAAATCCCGTGTGATTGCAGGGAACTTAGGCAGCTGACTATAATGCTTCTCTGTTGTTGATGCGGCAATTAATACACCGACATCAGCCAAGGCTACATAGGTCCTGCCCGGACATTCATAGTTTTCAGCAACCTGCGGATGAACCTCGCCCAATGTGGCTGCATATAACATTTCTTTATTTTTGCCTTCTACATATAGCTTAGCAGTTCGCCCCGGATGGAAGCTTGACTCTTCCTTTTCGGGTCTGAATTCATAATTTTTTATACCCATTGCTGATAAAAGTTCTTCTATCATACCCTTTAGTTCATAAAAATCACTAGTCCCTCCGTACATTCCAATTGTGAGGGTTTCTCTTTCATCAGCCAGCACTTCACCCTCAATTGGTATATAAACATAAGCCATCTCAAAAAGTGCAGCTTCGGAATTATTCCGGTTATAATTTATTGAAAGGGATTTTAACATGTCCGGAAGCGTAGTTGTTCGCATCAGGCTGAAATCTTCTCCGAGAGGATTGGAAATTACAACCGCATTTCGAAGATAATGATCTTTTGGAAGATTTATTGTATCAAAAACCTTCGGGCTTGCAAAAGAAAGGGTGTACGCCTCATTTAATCCACATCCGGTCATGGTGTTTCTTATTACGTCCTCCATTTTTTGCTTATATGTTTTTCTGCCCTGCATTGATTCCTTACCTGATAAAAGGCTGGGCTTGATATTGTTGTATCCGTAAAATCTGGCTACTTCCTCACACAAATCAGCCAATTCAACAATATCACCTCTAAATGACGGTGGAATAAGGGTCATGTTTTTTTCATCCACCTCAAACTCAAGGGATTCTAAAATTTTTATCATTTCAGTGGTTTGGATATCTGATCCTAAAAAACTGTTTATTCTGTCAGGTTCCAGCTTCATAACACGTTTTTGATATGGCTTACAATTACAATCGGCTATGCCTTTGACAATCTTACCGGCGCCTAAAAGCTCAATTAGCTCGGCACATCGGTTTAAAGCCGGAATTGCGTTTTCTGTATCAAGCCCTTTTTCAAAACGAATGGATGCCTCGCTCCGAAGGCCCATTTTCTTTCCTGTTATACGAATAGAAGAACCCTTAAAGGTAGCGGATTCGAGTAAAATAGTATTGGTTTTTTCTGTAATCTCCGAGTTTTCGCCTCCCATAACGCCGGCTACTCCAATAGGACGATTTTCATCACATATCAAAAGCATTTCGGGCTCAAGGTTCCTATCCTGGCCATCCAGGGTCCTCATAGCTTCCCCGTCTTTAGGTGTTCGTACAATAATTTTTCCGCCCTGAACCTGATCAAGGTCAAAAGCATGCATAGGCTGTCCATATTCAAGCATTACATAGTTTGTTATATCAACAATATTATTAATAGGTCTCATTCCGGCTGCTGCAAGCCTTCTCTGCATCCATGCCGGAGACGGCTCAATCTTTACATCCTTAACTGCTCTTGCAGCATATCGATAGCACAGCTCAGGATTTTTAATTTCTATGGAGACTAAGTCGTTTATACTTCCACCGGCTTCTTCTTTTACCTCTGTTTTCGGGTTTTTAAAAGCTTCACTCAGGGTAGCGGCAGTTTCTCTTGCCAAGCCTATTATAGAAAGGCAATCGGGCCTGTTTGAAGTAATCTCAAACTCCACTACCTTGTCCAGATCCAAAACATCCTTAACATCTGCGCCTAATTCCTGTGTTTCGCTAAATACATATACTCCGTAATCCGGTGCATCAGGAAGGTAATCTTTTGTCAAATTGAGTTCATCAATAGAGCACATCATCCCAAAGCTCTCTACTCCACGTAGCTTAGAAAGCTTGATTTCACCGCCTGGCAGCTTTGCTCCCACAAGTGCAAGAGGAATATAATCTCCTTCTTTAACATTTGGAGCACCTGTAACGATTTGCAAAACCTCACAGCCTATGTCAACCTTGCAAATTCGAAGTTTTTCGGCATCAGGGTGCTTTTCAATAGATATAATTTTCCCTACCACTACTTTTTCAATATCCTTGCCCATGTCCTCCACGCCTTCAACCTTGGAGCCGGAAAGGGTCAATAAATCGGTATACTCTTTTATGGGAACATTTATATTAACATAATCACTTAACCATTTTATAGGTGCTTTCATTTATCTCTCCTCCTAAAATTGCTTTAAGAAACGAATATCGTTCTCGTACAACAATCTCATGTCATTTATACCAAATTTACCCATTGCAATACGCTCAACTCCCATACCAAAGGCAAAGCCTGAGTATATTTCAGGGTCTATATTACATTCTCTCAATACATTTGGATGAACCATTCCTGCGCCCAGAATTTCAATCCATCCTTCACCTTTACAAATTCTGCAACCTGTACCTCCACATTCCCAGCAGGATACATCAACCTCCGCAGAGGGTTCTGTAAAAGGAAAGTGATGAGGTCTTAAACGAATCCGTGTGTCTTTTCCGAATATGGATTTTGCAGAAGCCTGAAGTGTGCCAATTAAGTCACCCATGGTAACTCCCTTATCTACAACAAGGCCTTCCACCTGATGAAAAACAGGTGAATGGGTTGCATCCACAGCATCCGATCTGTATACACGACCCGGGCAAATAATTCTTATAGGTGGAGTATTGTTTTGCATATGTCTGATTTGTACAGGTGATGTATGGGGCCTTAAAACAACATTCTCAGTAATATAAAAAGTATCCTGAGTATCTCTGGCCGGATGATTCTTGGGAATATTCAGAGCCTCAAAGCTATTGTAATCCAACTCAATTTCCGGGCCTTCGGCAATTTCATAGCCCATCCCCAGAAAAATATCCTTCAATTCGTCCATAACCAATGTAAGTGGATGTTTCCTCCCAATTGCTCTGATTTTTCCGGGCAAGGTAACGTCTATAACTTCATTTTTAAGTCTTGCATTTCGTTCCTCCCGGATAAGACGTGCTTTGGTATTTGCAATATTCTCTTCGAGAGCAGTTCTGACATCATTAGCCATTTGTCCGATAATAGGACGCTCTTCAGCCGATAATGCCCCCATGCACTTTAAAATCTGTGTCAACTCACCTTTTTTGCCCAGATAAGCTACCTTCAAATCTTCCAGCTCGCGAATCTCAGAAATTTGAGCAAGCTTTTCCAATGCTTGTTTTTGAATTGCTTCTAATTGTTGTTTCATTGTGCTTAAAACACCTCATTCTCTTTTAATTAAATACTCAAATTGGCCACAGCAGTAGCTTGCTACCAATCAGACTTCGTCTTCTTGGGCAAGCCTTGCATGGGTGCTACTACTGTTTCCTGCGTCACTTCGTTCCTTGTAAACAGTGTAGCGACCTTCAGCAGTAGCTTGCTACCAATCAGACTTCGTCTTCTTGGGCAAGCCTTGCATAGGACGTACATCTGCTTCTTCGGTCGTTTCACTCCCTCACAAGCAGTGTTACGGCCGTAAAAAAAACGCCCTGTCATAGGACAAAGCGTCAGCTTGCGGTACCACCTATGTTCATGCGGACACCAAAATATGCCCCACATGCACTTATACGCTATAACGGGCTTACCCGGCCGCTCCTACTTGTTTTCAGGCGACTGCTCCGGAGTGAAATTCAGCAAATTACTTTCAAATCGATGCTTTCAGCCTATGGCACCAACTCTCTTTTTGAAGAGGCAACAGCTTACTTAATCTCTTTCATCACATATCAATTATTAATATATTATAACCAACATGCCGATTATGTTCAAGCATAGAAGAAGGAATTTTTACAATGTCCCTACATAAAATGTTATCACTATCGATTCATTAAATCCAAATCAAAGGGCGTTTCCTGATAAACATAGTAATTAAGCCAGTTTACATATAGCAAATTGGCATGGCTTCTCCACTTAACAATAGGAGGATTATTAGAATTATCATCCGGAAAATAATACTTCGGCATCTCGATATCAAGCCCTTTATTAATATCTCTGAAGTATTCATCACCCAAAGAGCATGCATCATATTCCGAATGTCCCGTCACAAATATTTGTCTTCCGTCTTTTGAGCCCACGACATATACTCCGGACTCCGAAGATTCAGCCAGTATTCTAAGGCTGTCTATTTTCTCGATATCCTCTTTTCTTACCTCTGTATGGCGAGATTGAGGTACATAAAAAATATCATCAAAGCCTCTGAATAGCTTTATATATTGTTCATTTATTGTATGAGGAAAGACACCAAACATCTTTTTATCCAAAGGATACTTCTTTATTCCGTAATGATGATAAAGACCAGCCTGAGCCCCCCAGCAAATATGAAAGGTCGAAAATACATTGGTAACACTCCAATCCATAAGAGCTTTCAGCTCATCCCAATAATCCACCTCTTCAAACTCCATTTTTTCGACCGGAGCACCTGTAATAATCAGTCCGTCAAACTTCTGATTCTTAACATCATCAAAGGTTTTATAAAAAAGTCTTAAATGCTCTACGGGAGTATTTTTAGACAAATAAGACATCGGATGCAAAAGCTCAATATCCACCTGTAGAGGTGAATTGCCGATAAGCCTTAAGATTTGTGTTTCGGTGACTATTTTTGTTGGCATAAGGTTCATTATAGCAATTTTTAATGGCCTTATATCCTGTGAGGTTGCTCTCTCTTCACTAAAAACAAATATATTTTCATTTTGCAGTGTTTCATACGCAGGAAGATTATTCGGTATATTAATCGGCATATTTATTACTCCTTAAAGTAAACAGTTTTGTTAATACTGTATGCTGTTTTGTAGATATATTTCCCAGGTAATAAAACTCAAAAAAGGATACTAGATA
>CAZPIS010000033.1:0-10781 GCA_964586745.1 uncultured Ruminiclostridium sp. | reverse complement strand
ATGTATTCTTGCGGCCCTACTGTATATAATTATGCGCATATAGGGAACTTGAGGACCTATGTCTTTATGGATATTCTCAGAAGAACCCTTAAATATAATGGGTATGAGCTTTTAAATGCTATGAATATTACAGATGTAGGGCATCTAGTTTCCGATGAGGATGAGGGCGAGGATAAAATGTTAAAAGGGGCCAGAGAACAGCAAAAAACCCCTTGGGAGATTGCGGATTACTACACGAATGTTTTTATGGATGATATTGCCGCTCTTAATATTGAGAGGCCAGAATTAGTTCCGAAGGCCACAGACCACATAGAAGAAATGATAAGCTTTGTAAAAGGGCTTTTGGATAAGGGGTATGCCTACGAAACCAGTGATGGTATTTATTTTGATATATCTAAGTTTGAAGGGTATGGAAAGTTGTCACGGTTAAATCTTGAGGAGCAGATAGCAGGGGCCAGAGTAGAGATAAACGACGAGAAGCGCCATCCCGCAGATTTTGCCCTTTGGAAAAAAGCTCCCAAGGAGCATATCATGCAATGGGAAAGTCCCTGGGGGATGGGTTATCCGGGATGGCATATAGAATGCTCTGCTATGGGCAGAAAGTATCTCGGAGATAGATTTGACATTCATACTGGAGGAGTAGACCATATACCTGTCCATCACGAAAACGAAATTGCCCAGTCTGAGGCTCTTTTAGGAAAGCCGGCAGTTAATTATTGGCTGCATGGCGAATTCATGATGGTAAACAACGGAAAAATGTCAAAGAGTCTCGGTAACACATATACTGTTTCGAATTTGAGGGAAAAGGGATTTAATCCCCTGGCATTCAGGTATATGTGTCTTAATGCTCATTACAGAAATAAGCTTAATTTTACTTGGGATGTAATGCAAGCATCTCAGGTGTCCTATGACCGATTCATTGAAGGAGCTTTGCAGAATAGGGTAGGAACCGCAGCAATTTCAGCGGATGTTTTAAATTCTTTTTTAACTGACTTTGAGGATGCAATAAATGATGACTTAAATATTCCTAAAGCGTTGGGTGTGGCTTGGAATCTTGTTAGATATCCGGAAAAATCGAAAGATATTTATGAACTGCTGATTAAGATGGACGATATATTTGGACTTGGAATTAAGAACGCTGAACAAAAGAGTGAAGAAAAACCGGAGTTGGATGCCGAGGTAGAGCTCCTTATTGAACAAAGGCAACAAGCTCGTAAGGATAAAAACTGGAAGCTTTCCGATGAGATTCGCGATAAGCTTAAAGAAATAGGGATTGAACTTCAGGATACACCACAGGGTGTAAAATGGAAAAGAATATAGATTATGATTTTAAATAAGGGGTAGAGGCGATAAATGGCAAAGTTTCGTAGCAGATATGTATGCAGCGAGTGTGGGTATGAGAGCAGCGGCTGGATGGGCAAATGCCCTTCATGTTTAAAATGGAATACCCTTATTGAAGAGGTCTATGAGGAAGCTACAACTAAGCTCGGAACCCATGATTTAAATTTACCTCAAATTACACCTCTCTCTGAAATTGAGATTCTTGCGACATCAAGACTTAAAACCGGAAGTAATGAGCTGGACAGAGTTCTTGGCGGCGGCATTGTGCCTGCATCCCTTATACTCATAGGAGGAGAGCCGGGTATAGGCAAATCCACCTTGATTCTGCAGGTGTGCGCCGGAATCGCACAATCTAAGCGTGTTCTTTATGTTTCGGGTGAAGAGTCTGTGGGTCAGATTAAACTTAGGGCAGACAGGTTGAATGCTGTCAGCAGCTCTGTATATATGGTTTCCGAAACATCGTATGAAAAAATTGAGGGTATAATTATAAAAGAAAAACCTGATTTTGTGGTTATAGACTCAATCCAGACTGTTTATAGCGAGAATTTGTCCTCGGCACCCGGCAGTGTAAGTCAGGTCAGGGATGTAACGGCTAAGCTTCTACGCATTTCAAAGAAGAGCGGTATAACTATTTTTGTGGTGGGTCATGTAACAAAAGAGGGAGCTATTGCAGGACCTCGTGTTTTAGAGCATATGGTGGATACTGTCCTATACTTTGAAGGCGAACGCCATCTGGACTTCAGAATTTTAAGAGCGGTTAAAAACCGTTTTGGATCTACTAATGAAATCGGGATTTTTGAAATGTCTTCGGCAGGTCTCAATGATGTAGCTAACCCCTCATCTCTTATGCTGGATGGCAGAAGCTCTGATCAGCCGGGATCGGTTGTTGTGGGACTTATTGAGGGCTCCCGCCCTATGCTTGTAGAGGTTCAAGCCTTAGTATGCCCTACCAGCTTTGGAATGCCCAGAAGGCAGGCTACCGGAATGGACTATAACCGATTGACAATGCTTATGGCCGTGCTGGAGAAAAAAATCGGTATGCAGCTTAACGCATTTGACGCATATCTAAATGTGGTAGGCGGCTTTAAGCTGGATGAGCCTGCCGCTGATTTGGCTGTTGTGGCTGCAATCGCATCAAGCTTCAGAAATAAAGCGATAGATTCTTCTGCCGTATTTTTCGGAGAGGTAGGCTTAACCGGTGAAGTAAGATCTGTAAGCCATATGGATAAGCGGATTACAGAAAGCCACCGGCTGGGGTTTAAAAAATGCATCGTACCAAAGCTGAACAAGAGCAATGTTCCTGATTTAAAAAAGGAAATGGAAATAATTACGGTTACAACAGTAGAACAAGCTCTTTCAGCGGGTCTATCTTAAATTATATTTTCCGAAAAGCCTCAGCCTTTCAGATTCCTTCAGAATAATATCGTATAAATTAAGGTCAAGATTATTACATATTGTTGTGAGATAAAAAAGATGCCTGCCAATATCCTTTTCGATTAGGTCACGGCAATTATCACATAATTTGCCTTCTAAATGAGAGCTCATATAATCTTTTATCTCTGTATATTCGGCATCTTCGGGATAATCCTGCTTACCTGCATTAATCCTTATGCATCCGCATTGAGTGACAGCTTTTGATATGGTTCTGTTAATTCGAGCGTTGGAATCTTCAAGCTTTGACATTTCATCCAGAATACTCTTGTTACGCACCAAAAGCTCTGATACAGCGTATTGGAAGCTGTCTAAAGTGCTTTCTTTCATTTTACTCATTTAATAAAACTCCCCTGCTGTTATTTTACTTTCTTCAATTATATTTACAAAAATGACAGTTTGTCAACGTCCTTGACGTTTAAATATTTTTATGCTATTCTTTTTTTAATTGAATAATAACCTTATCAAGAGAGGTAGAGGGACTGGGCCCGATGAAACCCGGCAACCGGCCATTTAGGCAATGGTGCCAATTCCCGCAGGATTATTCCTGACAGATGAGGAGCATTATATATTAAATCTCTTCGTTTGAAGAGATTTTTCTGTTTGATATTTATAAACATAAAGAGAGGAAATTTATTATGGCTATGAAGAGATTTTTTACATCAGAATCTGTTACTGAGGGGCATCCCGATAAAATCTGTGACAATATATCTGACGCAGTGCTGGATGCAATTATTGCACAGGACCCCTATGGACGGGTCGCATGCGAAACAGCTGTAACAACAGGTATGGTTTTGGTAATGGGTGAGATAACTACAAAATGCTATGTTGATATTCCTAAGATTGTCAGGGACACTGTCAAGGATATCGGTTATGATAAGGCCGAGTATGGATTTGATTGCGAGACTTGTGCGGTTATTACTTCTATTGACGAGCAGTCCGGCGATATTGCACTTGGAGTTAATGAGGCTTTGGAAAGCAAAAGAAAGACAATGACAGATGATATCCAAGCCATTGGAGCAGGGGATCAGGGTATGATGTTTGGATTTGCTTGCGATGAAACCCCTGAACTTATGCCTATGCCGATATACGTTGCCCACAAGCTTACCGAAAAACTGACCGAGGTAAGAAAAAAAGATATCCTTACTTATTTGAGACCTGACGGGAAAAGCCAGGTTACTGTTGAATATGATGGGGACAAGCCTGTTCGCATTGATACGGTAGTTATATCGACTCAGCACAGCGATGAGGTTGAGCATGACCAAATTGAAAAAGATATTATTGAGTATGTGATAAAACCCGTAATTCCGGCCAGGTTCTTGGATAGAGATACTAAATTTTATATTAACCCCACCGGGAGATTTGTGGTAGGCGGTCCCAAAGGTGATTCAGGCCTGACCGGCAGAAAGATAATAGTTGATACGTACGGTGGTATGGGAAGACATGGAGGCGGTGCTTTTTCAGGTAAAGATCCGACAAAAGTTGATCGTACTGCTGCCTATGCTGCAAGATATGTTGCAAAAAATATTGTTGCTGCAGGTATTGCAAATCGTGTCGAGGTACAGCTTGCCTATGCCATAGGCGTTGCTTGCCCTGTTTCGATTCTTATTGATACCTTCGGAACCGGAAAAATCTCAGATGAAAAGATATCTGAAATAGTATCCAAAAACTTCGATTTAAGACCTGCGGCTATGATAAACATGCTGGATTTGAGAAGACCTATTTTTAGGAAAACCGCTGCATACGGTCATTTTGGAAGAAACGATCCTGACTTTACATGGGAAAGAACCGACAAAGCAGAAATTCTCAAAAAAGATGCGGGACTATAACGAGAGTAAGGATTCTCCTACCTCCAGGGTGCTGAGTGTAGGTACTGTGTCCTTCGAGTTTCAACAACTCGGGACCCGTTCGAAATCTTTGATTTCGGTAACGGGTGAGGTTGTTATAATTTATTGGTGTCGTGAGTGATGTAAACTAGCGTAAGCAGAGCATGGATTGCCGGAGCGGCGCAGTTGAATCACTCATCAGTCACCAAAACAGTTAACTGATTATATCCACCACAAAAACTGTTGGATTCTTGTGAAGATCAATTTCATAGGGATCAAAGACGGGGGGGCCATCTTTTCTTGTAATGACCGATACCTTAGGTCGCATGGATGCCATGCCTTTGGACGGCAGGACACGAGCAACTTCCCCTGTGTTTAAAAGTACTACAATATCCTTAGGATATATTGCGATGCTGTTTATGAAGCTATGTAGAATTCTGGGGTCAAATTGCGATTCGTTGTTTGCCATGAGATACTCAGCTGCTTCATGGGGCATAAATCGTTTCTTGTAAATCCTGTTTGAGGTAAGAGCATCATAAACATCAGAAATACTGATTATTCTCGCCCCAAATTCTATGTCATAGCTTTTAAGCCCCAGAGGATAACCCGACCCATCCCATTTTTCATGATGTTGGCAAATTATACGCGCTATTTTTTTACTGATTCCCGGTATCTGACCTGCAATCTCCAGACCATTTATAGAGTGGCGTTTCATTACTTCAAATTCTTCGGTTGAAAGTTTTCCGGGTTTGTTAAGAATTGAAAGTGGCACCTTACATTTTCCTACATCGTGCAAGAGAGCTGCCATCGCTAATTCGTATATCTCATCATCATCCATGTTCAGGGCCTTAGCTGTAATAACCGAATATATGCAAACATCTACAGAGTGTAAAAATGTATAATTATCAATATCTCTGATTCCCGTGAGTGTCATGAAAATCATATCGTCATTAAGAATATAATGAACCATATCGTTTACGGTTTCTTTCAGTTTTACGAGGTCAACCTTTTCATCATGCCGGATGCTTTCCATTATACCTTTGATGTTGTAAAAGGCATCCTCATATACACGCTCTTCACTTATTTCCTCAATCTCAACAATATCGTCCTCAACGTAAATAAAAGGCACATTGTAAGCCTTAAGTTTATTAAGATAACGAGGTTTTATGGTGAATCCTTTAAGTAATAGAATTCGCCCATCTTCAAGAATAACATCTTTTGCAAGCTTCATACCAGCTTTGACATCGTTAAGTAAAAGTTCTTGCATATGAATCCTCCGAGTTAACATACCGGCAGTTACAAGCATAGTATGATTCATATAATATATCTTTAAAGGATTTATATCCTTTAAAAGCTAGGGGAAAAGCCTGTGGAAATAGCTGTTCTAACCATATTATCAATTTTTGCTTTCCTTGGTGCAGGCCTTACAATATTATACATTTCACGCATTTTTAAATCAACAGTTTCAGACAAAGGTATTAAGCTTATTTTATATTTACCACAAAATTTTAGCTCCAAACTTGAAGGTATCGTAAGACAAATCTTCTTTGAAGGTATACCCGAAAGGCTTATGACAGACGGTAAAATATACCTAATGGCACCTTTAAAGGATTCAGAAACTGTGAGGATATTGGATAAATTAAAAAAAATGTATCCAATAGAAGTGTTGCCCGAGGAAATTTCCTATTGTATGATAACAGAGAAGGTACAAATGACTCGCAATAGGAGAAAATGTGGAGCAGATTAAAGGAACGATACGTTATATTCGTTATACCAACGCAAAAAACGGCTATACGGTTTGTGATTTAAAAACCGACAATAATACGCAGATTACATTGGTGGGTATTATGCCAATGTTAGTTGAAGGTGAAAATGTTGTTGCCACCGGTGAATATGTCAGCCATCCCGATTACGGCAGGCAGTTTAAAATTGAGCAATGTGAGAGGCATGTCCCAACTAGGGAGGATGGAATAATACAATACCTTTCAAGCGGCTTTATAAAGGGCTTGGGAAAGGTAACAGCAAATAATATTGTCGAGAGATTCAAGGAGAAAACCTTTGAAATCTTCCAGTTTGAGCCGTACAGACTTGCCGAGGTTAAAGGAATAACACCGGAAAAGGCGCTTTTGTACGGACAAGCCTTTTTTGAACATGAGAACATGAGAAATATTATCATGCTTATGCAGAAATATGGGGTATCTTCCGATATTGCGGTAAGAATATGGAAGCTGTTTGGCTCCCATGCTGAAGAAGAGGTACGTAAGAATCCATATAGATTAGCGGAAGCAGATATCGGTTTAGAATTTTTGGTTTGTGACAGAATAGCTCTATCCATGGGGTTGGAGCCCGGTTCTATAGAAAGGCTTAAAAGTGCACTTTTGTACCTATTATCAGCTGAAATTTCCAAGGGACACACTTATTCACTGAAAGAGGAGCTTGTCAAGCTTGGAGTAAAGCTTACAAGGGTTTCGGAAGAGCTGATTAATAATGCCTTTGATTCCCTTCTTCTGGAAGAGATGATCTTTGTAGAAAGACAATATTTCGACAGAGTATATTCTCGGGAAATGATTGAAGCAGAGCGTTATTTAGCAAGAAAGCTTAGCGGCTTGAATACCGAAAGAGATGATTATTGGTTAAAGGATTGTGACGCCCTAATAATGGAGTATGAAAGAAATCAGAATGTTTATCTGGACAATATTCAGAAAGAGGCCATTAAATGTGCCTTATCTCGGAGAATATGTGTTATTACGGGAGGGCCGGGAACAGGTAAAACGACCATTATAAAAACTCTTATTCAGATATTTGAGGGGAAAGGGCTTTCGACTGTTTTAGCCGCACCTACAGGAAGAGCTGCAAAACGCATAAGCGAGACCTCGGGATACGAGGCTAAAACTATTCACAGGCTTCTTGAGGTAGGATACAGCATTGAAGATAATGAAAAGCCTTATTTTATGAGAAATGAAGATAACCTGCTTTCAGCAGATGTATTGATAATTGATGAAGCTTCAATGATAGATGTTATTATGATGGAAGCATTGCTTAAAGCATTCCCTTGGGAATCCGGCCTCATTTTAGTCGGAGATGCAGATCAGTTACCATCTGTCGGTCCGGGTAAGGTGCTCTCAGATATTATTGAAAGCAAGGCCTTCCCTGTAGTCAAGCTCAAGACAATATTCAGACAAAATGAGGAAAGTAGCATTATCACAAATGCGCACCTTATAAATCAAGGTGAGATGCCGTCTATGAATGAGGAAGAGGGTGATTTTTTCTTTATTCCCAAGATGATTAGCAAGGATGTTACAGCGTGCATTACCGGTCTTTGTACCGGCCTTATAACCGAACGATTCAGCCTTGATCCGATTCATGATATTCAGGTTTTATCACCAATGCGTAAGGGCGATACCGGTGTCAGAAATCTCAATAGTATTCTACAACAGGCTTTGAACCCGGAAATGGATGATAAGCCTCAGAAGCTCTTTGGCAATACTATGTTTCGTTTAGGTGACAGGGTTATGCAGATTCGTAATGACTATTCCCTCCCATGGTCATTAACAGAAGAAGATGGCTCTATAATCGAAGGTTTAGGTGTTTACAATGGGGATATGGGGATTATTATGGACATTGATTTTAAAGCAGAGCTTATAACGGTTCGTTTTGATGATAACAGAATTTGCGAATACCGTTTTGACTGTCTGGAAAGTCTTGAACATGCTTTTGCTGTTACAGTTCATAAAAGTCAGGGAACAGAATTTTCTGCAGTGGTAATTTCGCTTTTCGGAGTGCCGAGGGGCCTTGTAGAGAGAAATTTACTTTATACTGCGGTAACCAGAGCAAGAAAGCTGGTTGTTATTGTAGGCAATCCGGTTATAATGGAGGAAATGATTAAAAACACAAACAAGAGAGAACGTTATTCCGGGCTAAGGGAGAGACTTATGTGAAAAGAGATAAGCAGAATAAGCCATCTTTTATTGAGAAGCTGATTCGTTTGGTATATCCGGTAAAGTGTATGGTTTGCGATACCATATTAATTGAGGATACATTCCTTTATCTTTGCGAGCCCTGCAAAAAGAACCTTCCCCGTTACAGCAGGGGATTTAAAAAAAGCATACGGATGCCTTATGTGGATGGAACCTTTGCTGCTTTTTACTACAAGAACGGTGTTGAGACTGCTATTCATAATATGAAATTTAAAAACCTTCCAAAGCTGGCGCAAACAATGGGAAGTTTACTCTATGAAGAGCTAAAGCAAGAAGTGTTGCCCGATTTTGATTATATAATACCTATACCTATGCATCCTAAGAAAAAAAGGCAAAGAGGATATAATCAATCTGAGCTTGTGGCGAAGGAAGTATCCCGATTACTTAAGAAGGAAGTCCGAACCGATATACTTCTTAAGACCAAGAATACCAGGCCGCAAATTATGTTAAAGAGAGAAAATCGGTTAAGAAATCTGGAAAGTGCCTTTATGGTAAATAATAATACTGTTATAGACAGTATTCAGAATAAGCATGTCTTATTGGTCGATGATGTATTAACGACTGGTACAACTATTAATACATGTGCTAAAATATTAAAAGAGAATGGATTCGCATTTGTATATGCTTTGGTTATAGCAATAGCCGAGAAATGACGATATATATAATAAGTTACTTTTGGAGGTGTAATTAATGCCTGAAGTTAAGAATTGCCGCAGATGCAGAAAAATATTCATGTATGCCTCGGGGCCTCAGATTTGTGATAACTGCAAGAAATTAGAAGACGATGAGTTTGAAAAAGTAAGAGTTTTCGTTAGGGATTTTCCCGGAGCTTCTGTTCAGGAAGTTTCGAGGGAAACACAAGTACCCATTCAGTTGATTTATCGCTTTTTAAAAGAAGGAAGACTGGAAGTTTCTGAATCAAGTCCTATTGCTCTTCAATGCGAAAACTGCGGAGCCAGAATTAAAAGCGGGCGTTTTTGTATATCATGCTCCAAGCGTTTGGCAAATGATATGATTAGCGCAGGGAGATCCTTAAAGGATAGTTATGATAAGAGTGATGGAACAGCACCTAAAGATGATGGGAGGGGCTTACGCTACCTTCATGGGGAGCGTAAGGATTAAAATAAAATATACAAAAAAATAAATTTTTATGAAAAATCCTATTAAGTGTGGCAAAACAACTGACGATAATTAAAGTGGCAGGATGTTTATCCTCATTTCACAAAAGATTAATGTGCTGAAGATTCCAGCAAATGTGATAAAAATAGGAGAGGAAATAACCATGAAAATTTGGGGAAATATTCCCAAGGTATCGGGCATCTATGGAAATACAAATAAAATTGAGAGGCCGACAAAGTTGGAAGAGGCTTCATCAAAGAGAGATGAACTTTTAATTTCCGGAACAGCGAAGGACTTTAGTGTTGCTATGAAAGCAGTTAGGCAGGTTTCGGATGTTAGGCAGGAAAAGATTAATGAGATTATACAAAAGATGGACCGCGGCGATTACTCAGTTAAAGCAACAGATGTAGCGGAAAGAATATTGAATGCATTTAAGGAAAACAAAGTATAAGAAAACTTAAATAAAGACGAAATAACCTAGGGTTATTTCGTCTTTAATTTATGCCGATAAAAAATATAAGTACTATCTATTAACCGGGAGGTGTAATAATGCCCGACAATAACCTTGCTGAAAACCTTATAACGGCTTTACGTTATGAATATAAAACCTATTTGGAAATCTTAAGAATTGCCGAAAGCAAAACAGATATACTTGTAAAAAATGATGCTGAAGCTTTAGTTTCTCTTTCAGAGCATGAAAGAAAAATGGCTGAACAGACATTAAAGCTTAATAAGGCAAGAGAACAAATTTTAAAAGCTATGGCAGAAAGGTTAAACCAAGACTATAAAACACTTACTATAGCAAAGCTAAGAAAAATATTAAAAGACCCGTATAAAAAAGATCTGGAGAAAATTCAAATAGAAATGTCAGAGTTACTGGCAAAGCTTTCTGCGCGAAATGAAATAAATAAAAAACTAATTGAAAACGCCATAAAATATTTGGATTTTAACATTCAACTATTGGCAGGTCCCGATCCCTCGGTATCCACTTATGGAAAAAGCGGGCTAGAGATGTCGCCAAACAATAAACGGAGTATGTTTGATTTAAAGTATTAAGAAACGGGGGTAAAGTATGTCCATAAGTTTT
>CAZPIS010000032.1:7867-10887 GCA_964586745.1 uncultured Ruminiclostridium sp. | reverse complement strand
TTTTTTCTTGCATACCTAAGCGTAATAGCTTAATATTAGATGGTAAGAATTTACCTAATTTTTATAAGAGAGGTTTACTTTATTATGGTAGTAGCAGGCGATTTTAGAAATGGTGTAACCTTTGAAATGGATGGACAAGTTTTTCAGATTATAGAATTTCAGCATGTCAAGCCCGGAAAAGGTGCAGCTTTTGTAAGAACAAAGATTAAAAATGTAATAACCGGTTCTACAATAGAGCGTACTTTTAATCCTTCAGATAAGTTTGAGAAGGCTCAGATTATAAGAAGAGATATGGAATATCTATACAATGATGGTGATTTAGCATATTTCATGGATACAGAGAATTATGAACAATTACCCATTAATTTATCAACAATTAGCGATTCCCTTATTTATGTAAAGGAGAACACTATTTGTAAGGTTCTTTCATATAAGGGCAATGTTTTTGGGGTAGAGCCACCGATGTTTGTAGAATTGGAAATTACCGATACCGAACCCGGCTTTAAGGGCGATACTGCAACCGGAGCAAATAAACCTGCCACTGTAGAAACAGGGGCTCAGGTAAAGGTTCCGCTCTTCGTAAATCAGGGTGACAGGATTCGTATAGACACCCGTACCGGCGAGTATCTTGAAAGAGCTTAAAATAGCTTAATAACCACTAAATTACAAAATCAGCAAGTATGGAGTCCTTTTTAAGGACTCTGTTTTTGTCTTCTGCATAAATCAAGGAATTTATCCAATACTATGTATGAAACAATTTATACAGCGGGTCTTGGGAAGGAGGTAAATTTTTTGAAAGCGACAGGTATTGTTAGAAGAATCGACGATCTTGGAAGAGTGGTTATACCTAAAGAAATCAGAAGAACTCTAAGGATTAGGGAGGGTGACCCTCTTGAAATCTATACAGACCGGGAAGGGGAAGTCATCTTAAAAAAATATTCTCCTATAGGTGAATTGGGTGATTTTGCCGAAGCATATGCTGAATCACTTCACAATACAAGCGGGCACATTATTGCGGTAGCTGACAGAGATTCTATTATTGCCGTTTCAGGCGGTTCTAAAAAAGAGTTGTTAGAAAAAACACTAAGCTCTGATATTGAAAAAGTGATTGAGAATCGAGATATGTTTATTGCTCAATCAGAAGAATCCCAACGTATTCCGGTTATATCCGATGAAAAGGGTAATACAAAATACACATCCCAGGTGATTTCACCGATTATTTCGGAAGGAGATGCCATTGGAGCGGTTCTGATGCTTTCAACCGATCCCAAGGTCAAAATGGGAGACGTTGAAACTAAGCTGGTACAATCAGCGGCAGGTTTCCTGGGACGTCACATGGAGCAATAAAATTATAGGTTTTATAGTAAAGACTAAGGGCTGACTAAATTTTTTTGAGTCAGCCCTTAGTACGTTTTGTCATTATTTCATCTTTTCGGTGGACACAATCCTTACGTTATAAAAATCTTAATATAAATGATCTATCGGTGTTGCTGATAAAAAGATAATGCGTATAAATAATAATCCATTATACAATTTGCAAAACATATTAGTGACATGGAAATTCTTGTTGTACATGGGAGTAACCGTGATATATATTATACTTTGAAACAGTTAATTAGGATTATCATCAAATGCGTCCGGCAGTGAAGGTTTTGACATGTTTGTTGTACCGTCAGTATTAAATGAATATTAGTAAAAATTTATTTTATAGATAGGAGTTAATCTATGCACAGAAGAATGTTGAAAAATTTATCACTATGTATTGTTATTATTATGCTTATTTCTATGTTTGGCGGATGTACCCAAAAAACATCCACAAATCCAGACGCGAATGAATTAGAATCCCCGGGAACGGTGATTGCCGAGACTTCAACAGCATCAGTGTCTCCCCAAGTCGGAGATAGCCAGCCGGTGATTTCACCGCCAGAAGCTGATGATACACCACAGCCGCTGAATTTCACATGGAAACCCCATGTGTTCAGCGATATATATCTAGAGGTTTATGGTGAGGTGATGGAACAAACTTTATATGCCATGGTGGATGCTGTTATGACAGGTGCCGAAAGCTTTCCTTGCCCTGATGAGGAGACAATGTATAATATAAGAACCGTCTCCGACGTATGTTTTCCACCCTATACCGCCTTAGTTTCGGGTATTTATTTTAAAGAAGGAGCGGTTTACCTTACTTACGCCTATGACAATAAACAGCGTGAGGAATTGCTGAATCAATTTATAAATCAGGTTACCACGATAATAAAGTCCGCAGTTATGGAGGGTGACAGTTCTGAGGCAGCGGCCATTTCAATTTACCATACCTATTCGGGAATGATTGTGTATGATTACTCTGCAGCAGATGACAATGTGATTGTGGATGTCAGTAGCTATCGTGCTATCACCGAGCTGAGCGGGATATGTCAGTCATTTGCTCCGGCCTATGCTTATCTTTGCTTGCAAAACGGTATAGATGCTGTAAACACAGGGGGAATGAACGAATCCTTTGAAGCTCACGAATGGACATTGCTCACGCTTGATGGAAAGTACTATTATGCCGATCCGACCTACGAAAACGGCTCTGAGGGTCAAGGCCTGCGCTACTTTGGGATGACTGCCGCACAACGGGAATTAGAAGGCGGTTATATTGCTGAGAACTATAATGTCGGGAATACAAACGAGCTTTGGGGCAGCGAGATAGATGTCACGGATGAACGTTTCTCCCCATTGTGGGGGGCGACTTGGGTAGATAGTATGCAGCGGACTAACGTTGGACTGCAAATACAATGTGTGCAGGCAGATGGAACTCGGTTTGAGTTTATTGTGAAGTGAATTCACCCGCAAGGTTGAATGAAATTTTTTGGGGGTTAACTGCAACGACCTGTCAAACCATTGAGGCATCGTACGTATCGTACTATTCTACTATCTGATCAACGAACATTTGTTTGATTTGAGGCGGACTCTATTATATAATATAAGAACCCCACCCGTTACCGAAATCAAAGATTTCGAACGGGTACCCGGGAACC
>CAZPIS010000032.1:0-7767 GCA_964586745.1 uncultured Ruminiclostridium sp. | reverse complement strand
ACCCCACCCGTTACCGAAATCAAAGATTTCGAACGGGTACCCGGGAACCTTGTTATATCGCTATATATTGCTGGCGCAATAATAGTGATATAATAATAAAACAAAAAGCTAATTAAGCAGAAATACAATATGACCCAATTCGGAGGGGAATTATGGAGATTTTAGAAGGCCTGAATCCAGAACAAAAACAGGCCGTTATGCATACAGAAGGGCCCTTGCTGGTTCTTGCGGGAGCAGGTTCCGGGAAAACAAGGGTTTTAACTCATAGAATTGCGTATTTAGTAGAAGAAAAGCTAATCCGTCCATGGAATATCTTGGCTATAACCTTTACCAATAAAGCAGCCAAAGAGATGAAAGAGCGAATGGAAAAGCTGATCGGTCCCGAGGCCAATAATATATGGGTAGGCACATTTCATGCTTCCTGTGTAAGAATATTAAGACGGGAAATAGAGAGGCTGGGCTATGACAGGAGCTTTGTAATATATGATTCAGATGACCAGAAAAGCCTGGTTAAGACCTGTTTGGATCAGTTAAATATCAATGATAAAAACTTTCCGCCCAGGTCGGTAATAAATGAGATTAGCCGTGCTAAGGACGAATTGATTGATCCGGAAAAATTTTCAATAATGTACGCTTCAGACTATAGAATGAGTAAAATAGCGGCTATATATGAGTTGTACCAAAAAAAACTCAAGGCAAATAATGCTTTGGATTTTGATGATATAATTTTGCTTACAATCCGAGTTTTATCAAGCTTTCCCGAGGTTTTGGAATACTATTCCGAAAAATTTCATTATATTCTGGTGGATGAGTACCAGGATACAAATACTGCTCAATACATGCTGGTCAGTATGCTTGCCACTAAACACGGGAACATATGTGTTGTGGGAGATGACGACCAAATGATTTACGGTTGGAGGGGAGCCAATCTTCGTAATATTCTTGATTTTGAAAAGGATTACCCCAATTGCAGGATTATTAAGCTTGAGCAAAACTATCGTTCAACAAAAACTATTCTTGAAGCTGCTAATAATGTAATTAAAAACAATGGCGGCAGAAAGGATAAGGAGCTTTGGACAAAGAATAGCGAGGGTATGCTCTTAAATAGGTACGAGGCAATAGATGAACGGGATGAAGCATATTATGTGGCAGCGACTATGAAAGCATTGAAAAAATCAGGCAGGGCATATAATGATATGGCTATTCTTTACAGACTCAATGCTCAGTCCCGTGTCTTTGAGGAAATGCTGATGAAGCAAGGCGTCCCATACAAAATTTATGGGGGGCTCAAGTTCTATGCCCGAAAGGAAATTAAGGATGTTATTGCTTTATTAAGAATCGTTCAGAACGGAAATGATGATATAAGCCTGAAAAGAATTATAAATGTCCCTAAGAGAGGTATCGGGAAAACTACCTTGGATAGGGTGGAGCAATATGCGATAAGCGAAGAAGTCAGCATGTATAAAATAATCTCCATGATTACAAATTATCAGGACCTTTCCCGGGCCGGCAAAAATCTGCAGGAATTCTTTAATTTTATTGAGAGCATGAAGGCTTTGGCTGCTAAGAGTGAACTGGTGGAATTTATTGAGCTATTGATTGATAAAAGTGGTATTGTAAAAGAGCTTGAAGCCGAAATGACTGTAGAGAGCAGAACGCGAATAGAGAATATCAAGGAATTCATTTCTGTGGCGCGGGAATTTGAAATTACCACAGAAGAGAAGCCTACATTAGAGGACTTTCTTGCCCATATTTCTTTGGTTGCCGATATAGATGACACAGAAGAGGTTGGTGATCGTGTTGTAATGATGACTCTTCACAGTGCGAAAGGCCTTGAATTTCCGGTTGTTTTTTTAGTGGGAATGGAAGAAGGAGTCTTTCCCGGATATAGGTCATCAGCTGAAGAGGAAGAACTTGAAGAAGAGCGCAGACTTTGTTATGTGGGAATAACCCGGGCCAGAGAAGAAATCTATCTTACTAATGCAAAATGCCGTATGCTTTTCGGAAGTACTACATATAACCGTGAATCACGATTTATAAGAGAGATACCCGATGGCCTTATTTCTCAAAATGAGGATAAAGTATATCAAGACAATCCGGGGATACGCAGAAAGGCTTCAGACTTTACGTCCAACGGTAAAGTAGTGGATTTATCCGATCTTAAAGCCAGAATCAAGGAGTTTAATCGGATGTCTGAGGATAATGATGCTGCAGTAAATGTGGGAGATCGTGTTTTGCATAAAAAGTTCGGAGAAGGAATTGTAAAGGCTAAGGTTAAGGAAAGCGAGGACTTCAGGCTGGATATTAACTTTGATCAATACGGAATGAAGCGCCTTATGGAAAGCTACGCAAGGCTTAAGAAGGTATAGTATAATATTTTAGTGAATATGGGAGAAGAGTATGGATGGTAATAATAACCCCTTAAATAATAGCAATAGGTATAATGAAGACCTTAATAACCTTTTGGATCAAATGGACTCCATCTTAAAGAGAAATCCTATGGGGGGAGTGTACGACGATATTTTTAACAGCAAGCTTCCCATAATAGATGACTCGGCATCTTATTACAAAGAGAACGGACAAAATGCCCAGTTTGATCCGGGCAACAAACCTTTTGATTCTGAAGAGGTCGAGGATGAAGCACCTAAAAAGAACCTTGATGAGCTAATGGAGGAATTAAATAGCCTTGTGGGTTTAAAAAAGGTTAAAGAAGACGTCAAAACACTTACCAATGTCGTAAAAATTATGAAAATGCGTAAGGAGAGGGGGCTGCCTGAAGTAGATATGTCCCTTCATCTTGTATTTACAGGAAATCCCGGCACGGGCAAAACTACTGTGGCAAGATTGCTTGCAGGCATTTATAGAGAGATTGGCGTATTATCCAAAGGACATCTTGTAGAAGTTGATAGATCAAGGCTTGTAGCTAAATATGTCGGTCAAACCGCTCCGCAGGTTATGGAAGTAGTTAAGGAAGCCATGGGAGGCGTTCTCTTCATAGATGAAGCATATTCACTTGTTTCCCGCCGTGGCGAAAATGATTTTGGTTATGAGGCTGTGGATACACTTTTAAAAGCTATGGAGGATAATCGTGATGACCTGATAGTAATCGTTGCCGGTTATCCTGAAAAAATGGAGGAGTTCTTGGATTCCAATCCGGGTCTTCAATCCCGATTTAATAAATATATAAATTTTGATGATTACTCCCCTGAAGAGCTTATGGGTATATTTGGGGGAATGTGCAAAAAGAACGGATATAAGCCAACCGAAAAATCCCAAGAAAAGGTTAAGCAAATGCTTGAATTTCTTCATGAGACGCGCTCTGACAGTTTTGCTAATGCCCGTACAGTCCGTAATTTGTTTGAAAAGCTTTTGTCTATACAGGCTGATAGGCTGGCGGCATTAGAATCGGTGAGCGACGAAGACCTATCGGAAATAACCGAGGATGATTTGGATAAAATCGATCTTAATGAGCTTATGAGATAGTTTTATCGGCTATGACGCCTAAATAAGAAGGGGGGCTGCTCCGATTTAAAGCGAGAATGGAGCTATTTCCCGCATAACGGGAAGTAAATACTATTTCAGAGGGTTCTTTCATATAATTTAAGTAACTCACTTTTTACTTAAGATAAATTTGTGGAGGAACCGTTAATGGAAAATATAACATTACTTAAGACAGAAAAAAGTCTATCGAAATATATTATCAGTCACCTTTCGATGATTAAAAGTAATCATATTATTGGTTTTGTAATTTGTTTTATTTTTACCAGAGCAAATCTTTTCGGTGTTATAAGGCCTTTTGCTTCGGCTTTTTATCTTGTAGCCGGATTCAGTGGTATTTCAAAAGTAATTGCCATAGCATCGATTACTATTGGTAATGCATTTTTTTCTAATTTTTTTGAAACCATAAGACAGCTGCTGGCGTTAATACTTTTTGAAATTCTCTCAAATGTAGTTTTGAGTAAAAATATCAAGAACGAGTCCACTTTTGCCCGTGTAGCGTTAATGGCATTTATCATGGGGTTTACCGGCCTTATAAGAGGTGCAGTTCAAGGGTTCCATCTTTATGATTTGGTGGTGTCACTTCTTAGTGCTGTTATGCTTTTTGTGACCTCATTCATATTGGCTCCGGGGACTGAAAAGCTGAATAAGAATGCGATATTTGAAGGTAAGAGGTTGTTTTCCAGAACAATTTTATTAGGTGTACTCATTATCAGCACGGAAGGCCTTATGATATGGAATTGTGAGTTGGGTACTATTCTGGCCGGATTAGCTGTTATTATTATCGCGAGGCGAAAGGGCAGTAGCTCAGGCGCACTAATCGGAGTAATTTTAGGAATAATAATTGCAGTATACGATATACCGGGAGCTCTTTCTGTTCCCGGAATGCTTGCATTAGCCGGTGCTGCAGCCGGGGTTCCCGTAAAAACACGTACCGTTGCGGTTTCATTATGGACTCTGGTCATAATATTCTTTTCCGGGCTTTCGGTACTGGATGACGGTCTTATTGTAAAATACTATGAAGCTCTTGCGTCGGGGATATTGTTTTTAATTATTCCAAAGGCGCTAATTGATTTTGTCGGTTATGAATTGGCTGGTATGCAAGAAAGGGTAGAAAAAATTTCCACCTGCACATCCGAAAAATCTCATGAAGCCGCTGATAAGCTTTTTGTATTGGGTAAAGGATTATCGCGAATTTCCAGAAGTATCGAAGAAACTATTTTGGATGACGAAGATGATAAAAGTGCGGTCATTCAATGGATAATTGAGGCTGTGGCAGAAAGAGTTTGTAATCGATGCAGTATGTGCGACAGATGCTGGAACACTTATTTCTATAAAACCTATAAATTAATAGAAGAAGCACTGACAAATTTGAAATTGGATGAAAACGGGCAGCCGGAAATTCCAACATGGTTTAAAACAACATGTACAAAATCCGAAAAATTCATTGAATCCTTGGAAACCGCTTATACATTATATAAAGCTGATAAGGTCTGGCGACAAAAGCTTAAAGAAAGTCGTATCTTGCTGTGCAAGCAGTCAGATATTATATCAGGAAGCGTGATAACTCTTGCTCGTAATCTTGTTGATAATGAAAAACGGGATTATGAAATTGAAAACAGATTGCTCTTGGCTGCCGGAAGCAGAGGCATACCTGTTTCTGGTTTTCGTTATCATAATAAATGCGAGTCCAAGCCATATTTAGAGGTATTGCTGGAAGAAAAAAACAAAATTGACGCAAAGGATATTGATGAAATAATATATGAAAATGTCCAGAATAATCTTATACGAACCAGCGATTGCAGGAGAGATTTTCTTGGACAAACTATTTTAAGGTATGTGAAAAAACCTCGGTATAAGACACTTACCGGAGTGGCACGCACAGCTAAGGAAGATTCAATTATTTCCGGAGATAATTTTACCTTTTTTATAACATGCCGGGGCTTTCAGATCAGCGCAATCAGTGATGGCATGGGAAGCGGAAAACAGGCCGATAAATTAAGCAGGACAACAATTCAGATACTGGAAAATTTATTGGAGGACGGAGTAGAGCCAAGCTTGGCAATAAGCCTGTTAAACCTCTATTTAAACATGCGGGGAGAAAATGAAAGACTGGCTACAGTAGATTTTTGCTCGGTAGATCTTTCCTCCGGAGCAGCCTCCTTTTATAAGTACGGTGCTTCTCCGTCGTTCGTGAAAAGAAAGTATGGCACAGAAGAAATTACTATGAGTAATAATTGTTCAGAATCTGCTCGGCCAGTGCATTATAAACCTTTTACCGTGGCTGTGGGAGATTATATAATAATGACATCCGATGGTATTCTTGAAGCTTTTTCGACGTTGGGAGAGTCCACAGGACTAAAAAATTATATTGATAGTCTGGAAACTACCAATGCTCAGCTTATGGCAGAAGGAATCTTAGACGAGGCAAAAAACCGCAGTCAAGGAAAACATGATGACATGACGGTTTTGGTAACAAAATTATGGTAAGATTTAATTTCCTGAGCTTGTAAGAAACATATCACCAATGCGATATACATTTCCCGCACCCATGGTGATGACGAGGTCGCCGGCAGTTGCATTGTTCTGAAGAAATTCGACAATCTCCTCAAACTTGGATATATAAACCGAGTTCCCGGTATTCATATTTATGCGGTCGTTTAGAACACGGGAGTTGATAAGGCCCGTATCTTTTTCCCGAGCAGCGTAGATATCGGTTACGATTACAGTATCAGCCCGGGCAAAAGACCTGGAAAAATCATCAATAAGCTCATAGGTCCTGGTATAGGTGTGAGGCTGAAATACGCAAAAAAGCCGGTTGGTCGCCAATGCTCTGGCGGCACTTAAGCTTGCCTGTATTTCCGTGGGATGATGAGCGTAATCATCCATAACCCTGATTCCGTAGATTATTCCTTTATCCTCAAGGCGTCTGTGAGTGCCTTTATATTTTTCTAATCCCGTTATTATTGCACTTTTGCTTATACCTAAGCTGTGGCATGCTGCAATTGCAGCCAATACGTTTGATACATTATGAAGTCCGGGCACAGCCAGTTTAATATCTGCCCACATAGATTTCTTGTGTAATATAGACGCATTCGCATAACCCTGATTAAAGGTAATGTTTTCGCAGCTCCAGTCAGCGTCGGAAGAATTTATACCATAAGTAATCACAGGACGTGTTAAAACCTTTGAAAGAGTTTTGGTTTGAGGGTCATCGGTGTTAAGTACAATTATTCCGGGAGTTCTTACATTACCCAGAAAGCTTTCAAAAGACTTTCTTATATTGTCGATATCCTTGAAAAAATCCAAATGGTCAGCGTCAATATTCAGAACAACAGCCAGGGAAGGTCTAAACTGTAAAAAACTGTTTTTATACTCGCAGGCCTCGGCAATAAAATACTCACTGTTGCCGATACGGGTATTTCCTCCTATTATATCAAGCATTCCTCCGACATGAATTGTCGGATCCAGACCTGCCTCTAATACTATTGATGAAATCATGGATGTAGTTGTTGTCTTGCCGTGAGTACCTGAAACAGCGATACTGTTCTGGAACTGATCCATTATTGCGCCTAATAGCACAGATCTTTCAATCGCTGGAATATTACGGCTTTTTGCCTCTATGATCTCAGGATTATCATTAGAAACTGCGGCTGTATAAACAATAAGGTCCTGATCTGATATATTTGAAGCATCATGAGAGTTATATATGGTTGCTCCCATGCTTTTTAATCTTTCGGTTATTTCTGATTCAACCAAATCTGAACCGGTAATTTTAACATCCTTATGCATAAGAATCTCAGCAAGCCCGCTCATACTTATGCCTCCGATTCCTACCATATGAACCTTCATATTATTTTTATCCCATAAAAAATTTTGTTGTTCCATTTTACTCTCCAATGCCAAGATTTCAGATAGAATTATATATCAAATACAAGCATTTATTCAAGGTAATAAAAGAAGGACAGTATTAAGGATAGTTTTACCATAATAGCAAAATTAAAAACCTAAAATAATTTTATGTCAATTATACGCTTAAGATACTTTTTTCTGTATGTTTCCGGAGTTTTTTTATCCATAAAAGTTGGTAAATATTAAAAATATTTTTTAAAAAAAGAGGAATTTTGGAGTATTTGGCGAATTTATAATATCAAACATAAAACTACATTGCTAAATCGGAAGGTGGGCTGCTAAAAATGGAGATTACAGACATAAGAATTCGTAAGGTTGATGCTGAGGGAAAAATGAGGGCAGTGGTGTCAATTACTT
>CAZPIS010000031.1:6163-10893 GCA_964586745.1 uncultured Ruminiclostridium sp. | reverse complement strand
TAAAGAATGTAGAAATGCAGCAGGTATTTGAAAAGGGAGAAGAAGCAATGTGGGAGTGCCGTATTTGCGGACACCTTGTAATGGGTAAGAAAGCTCCTGAGGTATGCCCGGTATGCAAATATGCGAAGAGCTTTTTTGAAGTAAGATGTGAAAATTATTAATATTATTTGACCAACAAAACAACAATGATTTGCCGGTGGGAAACAATAAAAAAGTTTTTCTATTGGTAAAAAGATAGGCGGATAGGGATTCTTATCCGCTCATTATATTCATATAAATTTTTGGCATCAAGAGTATTTATCTATGCATCATATTAAAAAAATAGGAGTCAGAAATGAATAATTGCAATCATTCGAATTGTCATCACTGTAATAATAATCATAAGTCATGTGTATCATTGGTTCCTATATTTAACCATCTGGAGGACAATCAGATGGAGGAAATTGTCGAAACAATAAAACCGGGAAAATATAAAAAAGGTGAGATAATTTATAGTGCCGGCAATCGTTCTGACTCACTCTATATAGTTAATAAGGGAAGGATTAGAATATTTCGATTATCTGAGTCCGGTAAGGAACAATTAGTGAGAATTTTGCAGGTGGGTGATTTTACCGGAGAATTAGCATTATTCAGCGATACTACCCATGAATCTTATGCTCAAGCAATGGAAGATACCGAAGTCTGCATGATAAACCGTAGCGATTTGCAGGATTTTCTCTTGAGGTACCCATCAATTTCCTTAAAAATTCTATCGGAGTTTTCCAGTAGACTAGAAAAGGCTGAAAAGCAAACTACCAGTGTTTCTACCGAAAAAGTGGAAACTCGTATTGCACGATTTATATCTGAAATTGTGGGAAATACCAAATCAATGGAATTCACTTTGCCTATGAGTAAAAAGGATTTGGCCTCTTATCTGGGGACAACCCCTGAAACAATCAGCAGAAAGCTGGCTGAGTTTGAGGATGTAGGTTATATTAAACAAAAAACAGCTAGAAGAATTCTGGTTTTAGATTTGGATAAACTGCGGCTTTTATGAACTTTAGATACACATACAAAGATGCCTCCGACGATTATGTGCTAAAATCATATGAATGATACTTATTATATTTACTGGTATAAGATGCTCATACATTTTGAAAGGGCTGGTCACAATAGCAGAAAAATCCTACCTAAGAATCAGAGGTGCTTCTGAGAATAATTTAAAAAATATTGATATAGATATACCTAAAAATAAATTGGTAGTTCTTACCGGAATCAGTGGTTCCGGTAAATCTTCTCTTGCCTTCGATACTATTTATGCCGATGGGCAAAGAAGATACATGGAGTCGCTGTCTTCCTATGCAAGACAATTTATGGGACAGATGAAAAAACCTGATGTCTTGAGCATAGAGGGGATATCTCCGTCTATTTCCATTTCACAGAAAACGGCAATTCACAATCCTCGTTCAACGGTTGGGACTGTTACCGAAATATACGATTACCTCCGCCTTTTATATGCCAGAATAGGTACTCCACACTGTACCGAATGCGGTAAGGAAATTAAAAGCCAATCGGTCGATCAGATGGTTGAGCAGATTATGAGTCTCCCCGAAGGTACAAAAATTCAGTTACTTGCACCGGTTGTTAAGGGTAGGAAGGGCCGACATGAAAAAGTATTGGAGCAAGCCAGAAAAAGCGGTTATGTTCGTGCCATTATTGATGGAGAGCTGTTTGAATTGTCAGAAAACATCGTACTTGAAAAGAATTTTAAACATAATATAGATATTATTATCGACAGGATCATTGTAAGACCCGGAGTAGAGGCGCGCCTATCTGATTCTTTAGAAAGCGTGATAGCTATTACCGAGGGTGTAGTAATTGTTGATGTTTTAGATCAAAAAAAGCTTACATTAAGTCAAAATCTAGCTTGTCCTGAATGCGGAATAGGTATTGGAAATATGGAGCCGGCCAGCTTTTCTTTTAACAATCCCTTTGGCGCTTGCCCCGAATGCTTTGGTATAGGGTACAAAATGGATTTTGATGAGGATCTTATGATTCCTGATAAAAGTCTTAGTATTAATGAAGGAGCGATTCAGGTCATCGGCTGGCAATCCTCAAAACAGGAGGGAAGCTGGTCCAGAGCAATACTGCAGGCTCTTTCTGAAGAATTCGATTTTTCTTTGGATGTCCCATTTGAATCATACACAAAAGAAATACAAGATATTTTGCTATACGGCACCGACCGTTCGGTTGAAGTTTTTTATGACGGAAGGTGGGGAGACGGTGTTCATGATGTAACATTTAAGGGGATAATAAGCAGCGTGGAAAAGTATTACAGAGAAACATACTCGGCGAACATCAAAGCCGAATATGAAAGCTTTATGAGAATTACCCCTTGCCAATTATGTAAGGGAAAGCGCCTGAAAAAGGAGTCTTTGGCAGTAACCATAGCTAATAAAAATATTTTTGAAATAACGGATATGTCCATAAAAAATTTAGCTGTATTTATGAATGATTTAAAGTTAAATGATTTTCAAATTACGATTGGAAAACAGATATTAAAGGAAATTCAGGCAAGGATCGGTTTTTTAATCAATGTGGGGCTGGATTACATGGCTCTATCAAGGGCAACAGGTACTTTGTCGGGTGGAGAATTACAGCGTATCCGCCTTGCAACGCAGATAGGCTCAGGGCTTGTAGGGGTGGACTATATCCTTGATGAGCCCAGTATAGGCCTTCATCAGCGTGATAATGACAAGCTGTTAAGTGCATTAAAGAATTTAAGAGATTTGGGGAACAGTGTTTTGGTTGTGGAGCACGATGAGGACACCATGTTTGCTGCGGATTATATTATAGATATAGGCCCGGGTGCAGGAGAGCATGGAGGAGAAATAATTGCGTGTGGTACGGCTGAAGAACTTATGAAAAATCCATCTTCTGTTACGGGAGCATATTTAAGCGGCAGATTATTTATTCCTGTACCCAAAAAGATAAGAAGGCCGGATAAATATCTTAAAATATATGGAGCCAAGGAAAACAATTTAAAGAATATAGACGTTGCCTTTCCTTTAGGTGTATTTACTTGTGTGACAGGTGTTTCAGGCTCGGGGAAAAGCTCCCTTATAAATGAGATTCTGTATAAGGTATTGGCTAAAAAATTAAACAAGGCAAGAACCATCGCAGGGAAACATGACAGAATCGAAGGTATTGAATACCTTGACAAAATAATTGATATTGACCAAAGCCCTATAGGACGAACACCACGTTCTAATCCCGCAACATATATCGGGGTATTTGATTTGATACGGAGTTTATTTGCGTCAACACCTGAAGCTAAGATGCGTGGCTACCAAAAAGGAAGGTTTAGCTTTAACGTGCCCGGAGGCCGTTGCGAAACCTGTAAGGGTGACGGTATCGTAAAGGTAGAAATGCATTTCTTACCTGATGTTTATGTGCCTTGTGAGGTTTGTGACGGAAAAAGGTACAACCGTGAAACTTTGGAGGTACGTTATAAGGGGAAGAGTATTTATGATGTACTGAACATGAGAGTGGAAGAAGCACTCAGCTTCTTTGATAATTTCCAGGCAATAAAAAGAAAGATTCAAACCCTTTATGATGTGGGATTGTCATATATTAGATTGGGGCAGCCTTCAACAACATTATCGGGGGGTGAAGCCCAGAGGATAAAGCTTGCTGCCGAATTAAGCAAAAAGAGTACGGGGAAAACTATATATCTTTTGGATGAGCCCACCACAGGCTTACATTTTGCTGACATTCATAAGCTTATAAATGTCTTACAGGAGCTTGTGGACACGGGTAACACAGTGATAGTCATCGAGCATAATCTTGATGTTATCAAAACGGCCGATTATATAATCGATTTAGGTCCGGAAGGAGGAGATGGAGGAGGGATGATAGTTGCAAAAGGAACTCCCGAAGAAATAATGGAAAATCCCTATTCCTATACCGGTCTTTATCTTAAAAAGCATATTAGCAGAAATATATAGCTTATAACGAGAATAAAGATTTCCTCCACCGCATAGGTGGCGGGTAGGGATTATTATCCCAGGCGGGGGCATATCCCTCGCCTCGAGTTTCAATGACGCGGGACCCGTTCGAAATCCGCAGTAGCTTGCAGCCAATCAGACTCCGCTATCGCTCGTCTTCTTGGACAAGCCTTGCATGGGTGCTACTACTGTTTCCTTAAGTAGCTGCGCTCCTTATAAACAGTGTAGCGACCTGCATCCGATTTCGGTAACGGGTGATGTAATTATAATTGTAATAATCAATCATAACAATTATAATTGATTTAAGATACACCCGCTCTCTACAGGAGACGGTTACCCATGCAAGGCTTGCCAAAGAAGACGTGCAAGCTCTATTTTAAGTATTAATAAATATTGATTTTCCGGACGGTTAAAATTTATGAAGAAGATACTCTCGGTCTTGATTATACTTATTTTATCGACATGTATGTTAACCGGATGTAATGGAGTCCCCAATATATCCGGAGAATATGTGAAACCCGATGACAGCACTCCTTCGGTTATTGTTCTGCCGACGGTACAACCTTCTGAAACACAGACTCCTATACCTTCCGAGGGACAGATTTTCGAGAATCAGAGCCCAAATCCTCCAGAGGCAGAGCTTTTACCTTCAAATACCGAGGGTGCAGCTGAAGAGAAGCTCCCGGAAGACGGTGAATATAATTCAAAGGATGATGTAGCGCTATATATTTATCAATATGGTAA
>CAZPIS010000031.1:0-6153 GCA_964586745.1 uncultured Ruminiclostridium sp. | reverse complement strand
TTTCTATGGCAGGAAGGCCACACAGCCCATGCCACCAAACAAGAAGCTCAAGAATTGGGTTGGAAAGGTGGATCAGTTGAAAATTATGCTCCTAAAAAGAGCATAGGTGGGAGCAGGTTTGGGAATTACGAAGGTTTGCTTCCTGAAAAAAAAGGTCGTTTCTATACTGAATGTGATATAGATACATTAGGAAAAACCAGCAGAGGTGCAAAAAGAATAGTATTTTCAAATGACGGCCTAATCTATTATACCGATGACCATTACGAGAGCTTTACGTTGCTTTATGGGGAGGATAAATTATGAGGACGATAGTAATAGACGGAAAATTTATGACTTCCAAAAAAGAAGCCCATGATTATCTTGCAAAACGGCTGTCTTTCCCCGATTATTACGGAAAGAACCTGGATGCCCTTCATGACTGCCTTTTGGATATTAGTACACCAACTCATATTGTTTTTTATAATAAACATTACCTTGATATCGCATTGGGTTCATATACTCATATTATGTTTAAAACCTTTATACATGCATCCGAAGAAAATAATTTTCTTATTGTTTCATTTGATATTGATTCCGAAAACGGAGAATATACAGAGCATACATATTATTCTTAAGAAGGCCTTAATGCGTATATAGGCAGTGTGTCTGTTAACTATTGATGGACAACATCAGAAATTCAACGCAAGAATACTCAAAAAGCGCATAAATATGTATTGACAAAAGCAAGTTATTAGGTTAATGTATATTTATACATAATATTAAAACCTAATGCATAAATATGCAAAAATTATTGGAGGGGATAAATATGAAAAAGATTGTTACTATGGTTCTTGTTCTTTTAATGTTAGCTACAGTGATTACGGGGTGCGGCTCTAAATCCGCTTCGGGTGTTAAAGTGATTGACATTCAGCTTACACAGGAAGAATATGCATTTGGCGTAGACAAAAATCAACCCGAGCTCCTTGATGAGGTTAATAAATTCATTGCTCAGATTAAAAAAGACGGTACATTTGATACTATCCTTAATAAATATTTCGGCGACGGCACTCCTGAGCCTGTCGAATCAGTTGAACTTGACAACAGCAAAGATCAACTTGTAGTTGCAACAAATGCCGGATTCGAGCCATTTGAATATACCTTGGGTGATAAATACTTAGGTATTGACATGGAAATTGCTAAACTGCTTGCCGATTACCTTGGAAAAGAGCTGGTAATAAGCAATATGGATTTTGATGCAGTTTGTCTTTCGGTAGGCCAGAGTAAAGCTGATATTGCAATGGCGGGTCTTACTATAAAAGAAGACAGAAAAGAATATGTCACATTTTCGGATAAATACTATGATGCCGCACAAAAACTCATAGTTAAGGCAGATGATAAGACCTTTGATAGTGCAAAGACACAAGAAGATGTAGAAGCTATACTGTCAAAGTTTAAAAGCGATACTAAGATTGGTGTACAAAATGGTACTACTGGCCAATTCTATGTTGAAGGTGATGCCGATTGGGGCTTTAATGGTTATGAAACTGAGTGTATTGGTTATAAATCAGGATCATTGGCTGTTCAGGATATGATAAACGGAAATATTAAATTTGTAATTATTGACGAAGCACCTGCCAACAGCATAGCAAAAGCGATTAATGCGCTCAATTAAACAATTAAGAAGTTATAAATAATGAAAATAGGGGCTAACTCAAAATGACATTTTCCAAATTGAGCTAGCCTCTTCTTACATATTTAAGATTAATATTAATATCGTTTTTTATGTGTTATTATTGTATAATCACAATGAGAGTTTTAAAGGGAAATGCTATGGGGAATTTTGATAAGAAAGTTGAAAAGTTTTGGGAGATTTTTTATCATAATAATGGCTACACAAAAGTTATCACCGGGCTCCAAAATACTCTATATATAGCCATTGTTGGGTTAGCAATCGGAATAATTATCGGTATGGTAATTGCCATTATTGAGGTTATTCCAAAGTATAAGAGATTGCCCAGGATACTAAATGGTTTCTGTAAGTTTTATGTGGGTATGTTTAGAGGAACACCTGTTGTTGTGCAGCTTTTAGTGTTTTATTATGTTATTTTTGCGATGATTGGATTGAAAATGCCTGCGGTTAATGTTTGTGTGCTGGTATTTGGTTTAAACAGTGGCGCCTATGTTTCGGAAATCATGAGAGGCGGTATCATGTCGGTGGATTCGGGACAGATGGAAGCAGCCCGTGCAGTTGGCCTAAGCTATGGTGTTTCTATGATGAAAGTTGTGGTTCCTCAAGCAATCAAGAATATTTTACCAACCTTGGGAAACGAATTCATTGCTCTTATAAAGGAAACCTCGGTAGTCAGCTTTGTAGGTGCGGCCGACTTATATGTCGCCTTTAATTACATAGGTACCAACAGCTATGAATTCATGGTTCCATACCTTGTAATGGCACTGATTTATATTGTATTGGTAATGGCAATAGCCTTGCTTATAAAAATCATGGAAAGGAGCCTAAGAAAAAGTGATAGACGTAATTGATTTAAAAAAACATTATGGCAAACTTGAGGCGCTTAAAGGAATAACAAATACTATTCATGAAGGCGAGAAAGTTGCAATCATAGGCCCTTCCGGTAGCGGTAAAAGCACTTTTTTACGGTGTCTTAATTGTATGGAGGACCCCACTAGTGGCGCCATTGTTTTTGAGGGTGTAAACATTGCTGATATAAAGGTTGATATTAATGTTCATAGACGTCATATGGGTATGGTTTTCCAACAGTTTAATCTTTTTAATAATAAAACTGTTATAGATAATATAATGCTAGCACCTTTATATATTAAGATTCATGATTTGCGTAAAAAGAAAGTAAATAACTTCTTTATAAAATTACGAAATACATTAACAAGCAATAAGAAAGCTTTAAATGAGATAAATACCACTGAAGCGCATATAAAAGAAGAGGTAAGGGCCAATGCCATAAGGCTCCTCAAGAGAATTGGGCTTGAGGATAAGGCCAATGTTTTTCCTTCTACACTTTCGGGTGGACAGAAGCAACGAATAGCTATAGTACGTGCTCTTGCCATGAATCCGAAGGTTATGCTCTTTGATGAACCTACGTCAGCATTAGATCCTGAAATGGTAGGAGAGGTGCTTGACCTGATTAAAAAATTAGCTGATGAAGGAATGACGATGGTTATAGTAACCCATGAAATGGGCTTTGCAAGAGAGGTCGCTACACGTGTATTATTTATGGACGAGGGTATGATTGTGGAGGAAAATACTCCTGAAGAAATCTTTACAAACCCAAGGAATTCAAGGACTAAAGAATTTTTATCAAAAGTATTATAAGAAAAAGTTACCGAAACTATTATAAACCCGGAAACAATCTATAGAATACAGAGAACAAATGAAAAGAACCCGCAGCGCAGGCTTTAAGCCGGAAACGGGTTCTTTGTATTTATTGTATTTATCGTATTTATTGCACTTAAAATTTTATACGGTTCTTGCTTTTGCCTTTGAGTAGACATCAAAAGCAACAGCGGCTAAGAGAACGAAGCCTTTTATTGCTTGCTGCCAGTCAATTTTAACTCCTAAAATTGACATACCGTTATTCAGGACACCCATTAGAAGACCACCGACGATAGCACCTATAACGGTTCCTATTCCGCCGGAAGTTGATGCTCCTCCGATAAAGCATGAAGCAATTGCATCCATTTCAAAGTTAGCTCCTGATTTAGGTGTTGCCGAATTCAATCTGCCTGTGAAAACAATACCTGCAAGGGCAGCTAAAAATCCCATATTTGTGTAAACCCAGAACATAACCTGCTTTGTTTTTACACCTGAAAGCTTTGCTGCTTTTGGATTTCCGCCAAAGGCATAAATATGTCTGCCGGGAATAGTCTTATTTGTAATAAATGAGTATACCAATACCAATATTACAACAACAACAAGAACCGCAGGAATACCTTTATACAAAGCTAAAAGATAGGTAAAGGCATTTATGACAAAAGTAATTGCTAGAATTTTAAGCAAAAAAATTCTAAACGGCAAGACTTCAAAATTGTATTTTTTCTTACTCTTTCTGTTGTTTAATTCACCGATAATGTAGAATATTGAAGCTAAAATTCCTGCAAGTATCGCCAAAAGATTAATGCCGGGTATACTTGCTATATCCGGTATAAAACCGGAAGCCATAAAGGTATAATTGCCGGGCAAAGGTGCAAGACTTGTACCTTGTAGCATAACCATGGTTAATCCTCTAAAGATTAACATACCGGCCAGTGTTGCTATAAAAGCGGGAACTCCCATATAAGCTATCCAGAAGCCATGCCAAGCACCAATTATTACACCAACGATCAAAGAAAGAATAATAGCAGGTAAAACAGGCATGTCCATCTTTAAAATTAACACTGCAGAAACTGCTCCGATAAAACCTGCCACTGAACCTACTGAAAGGTCCACGTTTCCTCCGGTCAGTATACATAAAAGCATACCAATTGCAAGAATTAATACATAGCTATTTTGGGATATCAGATTAGATATATTTAAAGGCATTAATAAGACACCTTGCGTCACGATCTGGAAGAAAATAATAACGATTGCTAAGGCTATAATCATTACATATTGACGCAGGTTCCCCCTAAGTGTAGCATACAGCTTATTCATCTAACTACCTCCTTATTGCTGTTCATAATACACTGCATAATTATTTCCTGCGAGGCTTCCTCTGCAGGCAACTCACCAACAATTCTACCTTCATTCATAACATATATTCTATCACACATTCCAAGTATTTCGGGCAATTCGGATGATATCATTAGAATAGATTTTCCGCTTTCGGTTAACTCGTTAATAATTGAATAAATTTCATATTTTGCGCCTACATCGATACCTCTTGTAGGCTCGTCTAAAATAAGAACATCAGGATCCGAAAAAATCCACTTACTGAAAACTACTTTTTGCTGGTTACCACCGGAAAGTTGGCCTGCTTTTTGTAAAACGCTTGATGAACGAATTCTCAATTTATCCCGATATTGTTCGCCAACTACTATTTCCTGATTATTATCAATAACCATATTTTTGCTTATTTTTGAAAGAGAGGATAATGTTATGTTTCTTTTTATGTCATCAATCAGAATAAGACCGGCAGATTTCCTGTCCTCGGTTGCATAAGCAATACCATTTTTTATTGCATCCTTTACATCATTAAGAACTAATTCCTTACCGTCTTTCTTAATGGTTCCGGAAATCTTTTGTCCATATGATTTACCAAATACACTCATGGCAAATTCTGTTCTGCCTGACCCCATAAGACCTGAAATACCGACTACTTCACCACGTCTGATATTCAGAGATATATTATTAAGAACTTTTTTTGTACTGTCTTTAGGGTCATATGCATTCCAATTGTCAACTTCAAATCTGATATCACCAATTTTGTGGCTTCGTTTTGGGAACCTGTCTGTTATTTCACGACCAACCATTCCTTTTATGATTCTGTTTTCTGACACATTCTCTGCTTCATTTTTCATTGTTTCTATTATAGTGCCATCTCTGACAACAGTAATTTCATCAGCGACTCTTATGACCTCATTTAATTTGTGGGATATAATAATACATGTTATCCCATGACCTTTTAATTCAATAAGTAAATCAAGTAAGTGTATTGAGTCTTCATCATTTAAGGCCGCGGTAGGTTCATCCAGGATTAATATTTTTACATCCTTTGCCATGGCTTTTACTATTTCAACAAGCTGCTGTTTTCCCATACCGATATCCATAACACGTGTATCGATATTTTCGTTTAGTCCGACTTTTTTTAACATTTCTAATGAGCGTGTTCGTGTCTTGTCCCAATTGATTACCACACCTTTTCCGGTTTGCTCATTACCCAGAAAAATATTTTCAGCTATGGACAAAGTGGGAATAAGAGCTAATTCCTGGTGAATGATGGCTATTCCTTTTGCCTCGCTCTCCTTTATGTCTTTAAATTTACATTCTTTACCCTCAACGATAATTTCTCCAGAGTAAGTGCCATGAGGGTATACACCACTTAGTATATTCATCAAAGTGGATTTTCCGGCACCGTTTTCACCTACTATCGCATGGATATGATTGGGTATAATTTGAAGACTGACATTATCAAGAGCTTTTACTCCAGGAAATTCCATTGT
>CAZPIS010000030.1:0-11059 GCA_964586745.1 uncultured Ruminiclostridium sp. | reverse complement strand
CCGCCTTAAAGCTTGACTTTGTGCATATCACGTTATACAATAGTGACGAAATTTTTGTGCAGGAGGTAATCCTAATGAACAAAGCCGAACTAATAAGTGCTGTAGCTCAGAATTCAGGTCTTACAAAAAAGAATAGCGAGGTTGCTATTGATGCTTTTGTAAATGTTGTCGAAGAATCTTTGGCAAAAAATGAAAAAGTTGTTCTTGTAGGTTTCGGAACATTTGAAACAAAAAACAGAGCCGCAAGAAAAGGCCGTAATCCCCAAACAAAAGAAACCATTAATATTCCGGCTTCCAAAGCCCCTGTTTTTAAAGCAGGCAAATCTTTAAAAGACAAAGTAAACGGTTAATACAAATTACATTTAGGGGCGGAGTTGTACTCCGCCCTTAAATTATGCGTTCATTTTTTATTTACTACCCTTATCAACAGTTTTTCTTACAAACAGAGTTCCCAATTCTTCACCAAGTATTATTCTTTGTATAATAGCCGGATCCGACCCGTTTGCTATGACCATATTTGCACCCGAATCGGTTGCTATCTCAGCTGCATCAAGCTTGGTAATCATTCCCCCGGTTCCGCGACTTGAACCGGATGCACCTGCACAACTCCGTATCTTATCATCGATAGCATCAACAACAGAAATCAACTTACATCCTTTATTTTCCTTGGGATTTGAGTCATAAAGCCCATCAATATCAGACAGGATTATCAGTAAATCAGCTTCTACCACTCTTGTTACAACGGCTGAAAGAGTGTCATTATCTCCAAACATCAAAAGGCTTTTTATCTCATCAACCGATACCGAGTCATTTTCATTTACTATCGGAATAACACCAAGATCTAAAAGATTTTTAAAGGTATTCATCACATTAATTTTTTTTATTTCATCATTTATATCGGGTTTTGTTAAAAGCATCTGTGCGACCGTTTGATTATAGGTAGAAAAAAGACGACTGTATATGTTCATCAGTTCACACTGCCCCACTGCGGCTAATGCCTGTTTCATTCCCATACCGGCCGGACGTTTCTTTAAATTAAACTTTCCCATACCTACGCCAATGGAGCCGGAAGAAACCAAAATAACTTCTTTTTCTTCATTCATCAGCTCAGATAATATCATAGCCAGCCGATCCATTCTAGATAGATTCATCCTGCCGTTCTCATGGGTTAAGGTTGATGTCCCTACCTTTATCACAATTCTTTGTGAATCTTTAAGATTCGATCTGTGATTAATTTTCATAATAATCTTCCTCAATTCGTTATATTTCGACAAGGGCAATATCTAATTTAAATTTTTTGACGAATAATTTTTTGTAAGGTAACCAAATCATTTCATCATGCTTATTTTATAAGTCTTTAAAGAAATAAATTTTAGGGTAATCCTTTACCCTTCCATACGAATAAGCTAATATAGGCAATACATAAATAAATTAATCGGTTAATTTATTTATGGAAGAACACTTTTGGCCAAACCAGAATCAACCCCCCGGTGGTTTGGCTTTTTTTTATTCATATCCTGCAAATCTCTACATTACCCATCGCACCTAATGCTTCGCCGATTATTACCAGCGCACCTTGAATATCAGGAACCTTATTTATATATGAAAGTGCATTTTCAATGTCCTCTGGAGTTTTTACTCTGTTTCCCAGTGCGGTTGCACACGCATCTGCCACCGAAGCATCATGATGTATTACTACAGCCGCATCAGCCTTACCAAAGCTAAGAGAATGACCTACCGTTCCCGATGAAGTACATATACCGCAGGGTGTGTTTTCGCTTTTAATTTTCAGCCCGATTTTTCCGCTCAAAGGTGAATTCCCCGCATAAATTCCTATAACCCGGTCAGTTTCGCTGGCAACGAAAATATCTCCGCCATTTTCAATAATAACCTCTTTAGAAAATTCAATTAGCTTTATTCCTACAAATTTAGCCATGGCGCCGGCTACTGCCGCCATAGGGCCGACCTCAGCCATAGCCGAAGCATTACACATATCAACTACTATGGGTGGTGCATCTCTCAAAGGTTTAACCGGAATCAAGCTGTGGAAGAATTCCGGATGTTGTCTTATATAGACTGTAAGTTGTTTTCTATAGTCTTTTATAAACGTTGCGGCTTTCTCTTCCAGGTTAGCCTGAGCTCCTATATAAAGATCGGTTTGCTCAACTTTAACTTGAAAAAAGGTAAGATTTTCACCTTTTAAATGTTCACGGTAAAAACGAACGCTCCCCATAACTAAGCCTGCAAACTCATTACATTAAGGGGACAAGCCTTCGCACATAATCCGCAGACAAGACATTCATCCTTACTGAATTCCAGACACCAAGTCTCTTTGTTCATAGTAAGGGCGTTTGAAGGGCATACAGCCGTACAAGCCCCACAATGGACGCAATCCTCCTCCTGCCATATCAATTTTTTATTGAATAGCTTATATTTTATTCCATCCTGCTTTTCAATATAGTCCAAAGCGTCCTGTATATCATTTTCTTCTCCGGTTATGTCAGCAGTCAGGGTACCGATTTTATTCAAGCTGATATTTGCATGAAGGATATTGACTTCAACATTGAATCTTCTTATTAGATTGCTGACAAGTGGTGTCGTAATACTGTTTAGCGGATATTGAAGGCTTAACTTTATTGTTTTCATAAACTAAACCTCCCTGTCTTCAAGCTTGTTAAGACGCTGACTTTTGGCTCTAAGCGTCTCTACAGGCTCGGTTAACATAAATTCACCTGTTTGTACCTGCCTTTTTAATTCAGCAGCAATCTCTCTGGCAACCTTAAGACTGGATAACGGAGCTGTATGAATCTTATTTCCACGAATTTCTACAGAGCCACTCCTGAGTTGCTCATAATTCAACCTTATATTGAGATTCTCCCGACCGCTTTTGTCAACCAAAACAGTTTGGATATCTCTGTTCCTAACAGCAGTTTTCATCAATATATCCTCATCCAATATAGGAATAGGTATTCCTACTCCTACAAACATCGATACTCCGTATTTTTCATAAATAGCTGCTTTAATGTATTGGCTTGACATTCTCTTCACATCGCCTATAAGGGCTAAA
This sequence comes from uncultured Ruminiclostridium sp., assembly GCA_964586745.1. GTDB lineage: Bacteria > Bacillota > Clostridia > DSM-8532 > DSM-8532 > DTU059. The sequence goes on along the minus strand of CAZPIS010000030.1, from coordinate 7,992 downwards.
GTCGCTGCCCCTCCTACCGGAACTCCGTTTTCAAGCCGTTCTTGGCCCGGATCATGCTGGGTACCTTCCCATGCCACATACCCTTGGGCACCCCCAAGAAACACTCTCGTACCGATGCCTATGGTTCTGTATTCCGGATCGTTTAAAAGTGGGCTTAGCTCTCCCGAGGTTGAATATGTAACATTGCCGAATTCAGGCAATAATGTTCCCATATATGTATACATTATTTTATCGGTGGAATTTGTTGCGGCGGTATAGTTCTGATAGCAGTTTCTTGGATTAAACAAATACGCCTGATTGACATTATTCTTATTTATTGTTGTTCTAATATCTTTTCTCGGATAACAATCAGTACCATAGCTTTCGGCAGTTAAAACAAGATCCTTGCCCTTTATAAAATCTTCAATTACATGGGCTCCCCCATACTGCATGCCCAGACGTTCCGAGTGCTCGGTAGCCCCGATATAAGCATCTACTGCCGCAATACCGGCATACGCAGGAACATCATTTAACAATACTTTATTCATACGTATAGGCGGATTTGAATGGCCGAAATTTATAAACATCCCACTGGAACACATTGGTCCAAAGGTTCCGGTGGTAACTACATCAACTTCCTCAAAAGCCTTCTTTAAACCCTTTTCTTCAACAACAGATATGATTTCCTCAGCTGTAAACACTACTGCTTTTCCGCTCTTTATTTTCTCGTTGATTTCTGCTACAGTTTTTTGCATATTACACCACACATTTCGCTTAATTTAATTATTTTATATTAAAATCAATTATAAACTTACGTGTTACATAATTCAATCTCAATAGTTTGCATAATACTCTTTTCAAAAGTGTTATAATACTTATATAAAATGAAAGGTTGATTTAATATGGCTGTGCAAAGGCTTAAAAAGCAGATTGATTTTATTCTTGAGGTTGACAAGGTTAAAAATATCTTCAGAATGAATAAGATACATGATGGTTCCCGACGAGAGAACGATGCAGAGCATTCTTGGCATTTAGCTCTCATGGCATTTCTCTTAAGTGAATATTCAAAAGACTCAAACATTGACATTGTTAAGGTGATGAAGATGTGTATAGTTCACGATTTAGTAGAAATAGATGCCGGTGATACCTTCTGCTATGATGCCGTCGGAAACTTGGATAAGGTCGAACGAGAACAGAAGGCTGCAAAACGTATATTTGGATTGCTTCCGACGGATCAGGGAAAAGAGCTCCAAGAGCTATGGGAAGAATTTGATGCCATGGAAACCCCCGAGGCAAAGTTTGCCGCTGCATTAGACAGACTCCAACCTGTTATGCTGAATTATCTTAACAATGGTGGAACATGGCAAGAGCATAAAATAACCAAAGAGCAAGTGGTCCGGCGAAACCAACGTATTGCAGATGGTGCACCGGAGCTTTGGAAATTTGCCTCTGAGCTTATTGATGAAGCTGTCTCAAGAGGGTTATTGGCTGATAAATAATTTATTCCCCCTGACTACCAATTGAATCACAGTAAAAAAAGTCAGCCTCATTATCTACTATTAATAGCTAATACAGACTGACTCCTTTTATTATAATGTCCAAATTAATTGCGGCGATCTCACATAAAGGCCTGCCAGAAAACCCCCTGAGTATTTATATATTTATTCAGGTTAGAAAAAGGAATAAAGAATTCCTGCATTCCTGATGCATAAGGCGCTATTTCTCCCTCGACATAATAGATTACAAGACCTTCTTGTTTAATAGCAAATGGCGTATCCTGGCTAATTTCCACTTTATCCTCAAAGTAGCCCATTTCATCCATATTTTCTTGCATTTGCCCGGTAACAGCTTGGCTTAAATATTTCCATACGCCTGAATCGGCCTTAAACAAATCATCCAACCCGTAGGTTACCCCTGTTCCCAAATCTATATAAACTGTGTTTCTGTATGAATAGCCATGATTTGCCCCCAATAGGTATGTATAAATATCCTGATCAATCAAAAGAAGATCTTTTTCCATTGTAATAATATAATTGCTCTCTACATAGGTTATGTCTTCCGGACCATTAAAGCTTAACAAATCTTCGTATGACTCAACCATCTCATCGTATATTCCATTATTAATGCGGGTCTCTAAAGATTCATTTCCCAATCCCGATATCACCGGATAACGAAGAATGGTCACCGGATTAGGGAGTTCAATCTGCTTTTTCGACAGAACTCCGTCTCCCAAGACGATATCGCCGCTATCCTGAACAATTAGCTTGCCTTTAGTATCAAATACCGTAAGCTTACCATTATAATAGCCCCTGAGTAACTCTCCGTCCTTAATAAATTGTCCCCTCCCCGACATTTTAGGAAGATTTTGGAATTGATCTAGTTCTTTGTTTATAAAAAACATTGATTTATCATCATTTACACATATGTTTTCATCATCAAAATCCGCAACTAAATCATAAATGTATTCGGTTGATTTCTTAAAATCCGGGGTGAAAACTGCTTTTTTACAATAGTCAAAATACGAATAAGGAATAAATACGTCAGGAGAAACCTCTTCACCCACCGCAACAAGCCCATTCTTCAGCCTCATTATCCCACAGTGCTTGGGTTCCAGTACTTGCTTACCTGTTGTGTCAATGACTCCGTATCTCCCATTGTATAAATCAGAGGCTACGTTAACAAAGGCATACCCGTTTAAAAAGGGGCTTGCCTCATAATACTGAGCATTTATAACTATATCATCATGCTGATTTTTAAATCCGAAAAGTGATGTCTTCTCATCCTGATACATCCTCAAGCCTGAAGAAACGGCATCTGTAAGATCCTTTCCGGACTTATCAATATAATGAGATGGGCCCATATATACAGGTGCCACTTCGGCTATACCATTTTTGAAATAATCAAGAACATCATAATCTAGCTTTATAGCAATATTACCTGTTTTGTCCAAATATCCTCTTTCGGTTTCATTATATAACGGAGATAAACCATCGCTGTAATAATCTATATATCCTTCTCTTTGAAATATCATCTTCCCCTTTTTATCAAAGACCGCACTTATATTGTTATCGTACTGATATCCTAAAAATAATTCCTCATTATACATAATATAATCCCATTGCGGTTCAACTATATATGTCCCGGTTTTATCAATCAGTCCGGCCTTGCCCGTTAAATCATAAACCAGCGCAACCCCGCTTTCAAAAAAGGGTTCAACTGATTTAAAACGCGTTTCGATAACAATCTTTCCAGCTTGATTCATGTAGCCATAAGTAGCGTCAAAGCCATTATTTTGCGCAACAGGTATAAGGAAGGCTTCTTTTTCATTAGTTCCATCCGGAACTACCGGCTTATCCTTTTCCTTTTCTCCCTCTTTATCTTTGTCATTATCAACCTGCTGATTTTCTTCATCCTCACTAATAACATCTTCAGTTTTGCCATTAAGCCTTTGACAAGCACTTAGAGGAAATGCTAAAGCCAGTACAATTGCAGCTATAATTATTAATTTCTTTTTCCCAAACATACCAATTACCTCACTTTTAAAACCAATTAAAGGCACCTTAACCAAGGTGCCTTAATCACAATATTCGAGTTGTTCTTTTTTATTCCAATATACAATATGCTATGCTCCATATCTATTTAATATAGGCCGAAAATTCTCGCCCGAGTTGGAAGCAAGCCTCAAGCTCATTTTCCTCCGGCTGGTACTTGACCGAAATCGGTTCGTGAACCATTTTAATACCGGCCTCCTCAAGCTCCTTATAAATCTTTTTGGGTGCTTCTCCGCTCCATCCATAGCTTCCGAAGGCAGCTCCTACTTTATTCTTAAGCTTACGTCCTCTTGTTTCGTCTATCAATGCAGCAATCGAGCGTAAATAGCCGTTATTGACTGTGCAGCTTCCTACTATGATACCCTTGGATTTAAATATTTCGGTTATTAAATCACTCATATCGGATAGAGAGCTGTTAAATTGTTTGCAGAGTATACCCTTGCTTTCAAGACCTCTTGCTATTGAATCGGCCATTTTCTTTGTCGCATTGTACATTGTGTCGTATATAATTGATACATAGCCCTCATCATAATTATCCGACCATTTTGCGTATTTCTCTACAATTCTTAAGGGATTCTTTCTCCATATTACTCCGTGGCTGGGAGCAATCATTTCTATTGGAAGATTCAAAGCCAAAACTTCATCAATTTTTTTCTTTATCAAAGCCGACATAGGGGTTAGAATTCCTGCATAGTATTTAATTGCTTCCTGCATAACTACACATTCATCAACCTCATCCTCGAATATGGATGCACCTGCAAAGTGCTGACCAAAAGCATCATTGGAAAGCAAAACATTGGGACCCTTTACAAAGGTCATCATGCTGTCCGGCCAATGTATCATAGTCATTTCAACGAATAAAAGCTCATATTTCCCTATATTAAGAGTATCGCCGGTTTTGACTACCCTGAAATTCCAATCCTTATGATATTGCTTGCGAATTATATCAACGCCCTTAGCCGTACAATATATTGGTATATCCGGCCGCCTGTCAAGAATATCAACCAATGTCCCGGAATGATCGGGCTCGGCATGGTTTACGATAATGTAATCTATGTTATCTATACTGACTTCCTTATCCAATATTTTCATAAACTGCTTTGAATGTGGATTCCAAACCGTGTCAACCAAAACAGTTTTCTCGTCCTTTATAAGATAAGAATTGTAGCTTGAGCCGTTAAATGTTGAAAGCTCATGCCCATGAAAGTTTCTAAGTTCCCAATCCTTAAGCCCTAAATGATATATCTGATCCTTTACTTGTATCATATAAACACCTTGTATAATGAAATTACATTATACGTTTCCTTTCATTGACTTCATATAGTTAGTCTCCTTTGTAGATTTTCGGCTATGTTTCTTACTTACCCAACTATAGATAATTATACCCTATATATATATTTTTTTGTCAAATCAATGCCAAACGGCACGCGCGCGGCTTTGTGAAGATTACTGTTACTCACTTCTCTATCATTCTATCTAAGCACTCTTTTAAGGAACTGTGCGGTATATGACTTATCTGATTGGGCTACCTGTTCGGGAGTTCCGGTAGCTATTACCTGACCTCCCGCATCTCCTCCTTCAGGACCTAAATCAATAATATAATCAGCAGTTTTTATAACTTCTAGATTATGTTCTATAACTATAACACTATTTCCCGCCTCTACCAACTTCTGCAATACATCAATCAATTTATCGACATCAGCTATATGAAGTCCTGTTGTGGGCTCATCCAGAATATACATAGTTTTACCCGTGGGCCGCTTGGATAGCTCACTAGCCAGCTTTATACGCTGGGCTTCGCCTCCTGACAAGGTTGTGGCCGACTGTCCAAGCTTTATATAGCCAAGACCTACATCGTATAGAGTCTGGATTTTCCTTTGAATTTTCGGTATATTCTCAAAAAATTTCAGAGCTTCTGTTACAGTCATATCAAGAACATCTGCAATGCTTTTCCCCTTATATTTTACCTCAAGAGTTTCCCGGTTATAACGCTTTCCTTTGCAAACCTCGCACGGTACGTATACATCGGGAAGAAAATGCATTTCTATCTTAATTATACCGTCTCCCGAACATGCTTCACATCTTCCTCCGCGGACATTGAAGCTAAAGCGGCCCGGATTATAACCCTTGGTTTTCGCGTCCACAGTTTGGGCAAATAAATCTCTAATAATGTTGAACAAACCCGTATAAGTTGCCGGGTTAGAGCTCGGCATACGACCGATTGGGGACTGGTCTATGCTAATAATCTTGTCCAGATGCTCCAATCCTAATATATCCCTGTGCAAACCGGCTTTTGTCTTTGCACGGTTCAACTTATTTGCGAGCTTTTTATACACAATTTCATTAATAAGGGAGCTCTTGCCTGAACCGGAAACACCGGTAACACAGGTTAATACCCCCAACGGTATATCAACATCAATATCCTTGAGATTATTTTCCCTAGCACCCAAAATACGCATTACTCTTCCATTTGGCTTGCGCCTCTTAAAAGGAACCTCAATTTTACGGGTACCATTAAGATACAATCCGGTTATTGATTCAGGATTAGCCTTTATACTCTCAATAGGGCCTTCTGCAATAATTCTTCCGCCATGTACGCCCGCTCCCGGCCCCATGTCAATAATATAATCCGCGGCATACATAGTATCTTCATCGTGTTCTACAACTATAAGGGAATTACCCAAATCTCTCAAACGCTTAAGTGCTACAAGAAGCTTTTCATTATCCCGTTGGTGAAGACCTATACTCGGCTCATCCATAACATAAAGCACCCCTGTCAGACCGGAACCAATCTGGGTTGCAAGACGTATCCTCTGAGCCTCCCCCCCTGAAAGCGTTCCGGCTGTACGATGTAAGGTTAAATAATTAAGACCAACATCCATTAAGAAGCCCAATCTGGATTTTATTTCCTTTAATATCTGATCAGCTATAAGACTGTTTCTTTTATTCAGCTTTAGGGTATTAAAAAATTTTGCACACATGTTAATAGACAAAGAGCTAATATCATGGATGCTTTTTCCGCCAACTGTTACCGCTAAGCTCTCCTTCTTCAAACGCTTTCCGTTACACTCTTGGCAGGGTATATTACTCATAAAGCTTTCGTAATAATCCTTTTGTCCATCGGATTTAGTTTCTCTATAGCGCCTTTCCATGCTGTTTATAACGCCCTCGAAGACTGTCAGAAACGTGCCGCTCCCATTTTCCTTATTGTACTCAACTTTGATTTTTTCGCTGCCCGTTCCATACAGCACAATGTCCATAATCCTTTTCGGAAGCTTCTCCACGGGCATATCAACATCAAAATCATAATGCTTAGCAAGAGCGTCTAAATACATACGGCTATATCCGTCCTCATTAGTAAAGTTCCACCCGGTCATTGCCAAAGCGCCTTCGGGCAGAGACTTGGTTTTATCTTCAATCACCAAGTCAGGGTCTATCTTAAGAAGAGTCCCTAAACCACCGCAGTTAGGACAAGCACCGTATGGATTATTGAAGGAAAACATCCTGGGAGTAAGTTCCTCTATACTTATACCGCAATCTGGACAGGCATAGTTCTGAGAAAAAACCATCTCATCCTTACCTACAACATCAATTGTAAGCAATCCTCCGGCAAGGTTTAGACTTGTCTCAATAGATTCGGTAAGTCGTTTCTGAATATCAGGCTTAACAACAAGGCGGTCAACCACAATTTCAATTGTGTGCTTACGCTGTTTTTCCAACTTTATGTCATCGTTTATTTCCATGACCTCGCCATCAATACGTACGCGGATATATCCATTCTTTTTTGCATCCTGAATGAGTTTTATATATTCTCCCTTACGGCCTCTTATAACCGGAGCAAGAACCTGAATTCTGGTTCCCTCCTCAAGTGCCATAACAGTATCAACCATCTGATCAACACTCTGCTGTGTAATAGGTTTTCCGCATTCAGGACAATGGGGTACACCTATCCGAGCAAACATAAGTCTGAAATAATCATAGATTTCTGTAACCGTTCCCACGGTGGACCGGGGATTTCTGGATGTTGTTCTCTGATCAATGGATATAGCCGGTGAAAGACCGTCAATAAACTCTACATCCGGTTTCTCCATCAAACCCAGAAACTGCCGTGCATAGGCAGAAAGGGACTCGACGTAACGTCTTTGCCCTTCGGCATAGATTGTATCAAAGGCAAGGGAGGATTTACCCGATCCGCTTAATCCTGTTATAACTACGAGCTTGTCCCGTGGTATTTCAACGTCAACATTTTTAAGATTATGTTCGCAAGCACCTTTTATATATATTTTATCTTTCATATGTTCTTCTTTCCATGTGAATTAGTTTTTTAATAACCTTTAAGCAGAAAGTAAATATATTATACCCATAGTGAACAGGAAACCAAAGTAAAATCATAACAATCTGCACTGATAATTATACCGAACATATGTACGGAAATCAATATGTCATTAATACAAAAAACCCC
>CAZPIS010000029.1:0-11139 GCA_964586745.1 uncultured Ruminiclostridium sp. | reverse complement strand
AGACGAGGAAGCACAACCTGAGTCTCAGGATCACCAAAACGAGCATTATATTCCAACACTTTAGGCCCATCAGGGGTTAGCATTAAACCAAAATACAAAATGCCCTTAAAAGGTCTTCTCTCATGATTCATGGCATTAATGGTAGGAATAAATATTGTCCTCATGCATTCTTCCTGAAGCTCTCCTGTATAAACTCTGCTGGGTGAAAATGCTCCCATCCCGCCTGTGTTAAGTCCTTGATCATTATCAAAGGCTCTTTTATGATCCTGTGAGCTAACCATGGGAACTATGGTTCTTCCGTCTGTAAATGTCAGAACAGATACCTCAGGCCCTGTCATGAACTCTTCCACAACAATGCTTTGCCCTGCCACTCCAAACTTCTTATCCTCCATGATCAAGGCTACAGCTGCTAATGCTTCCTCTCTTGTATTGCATATCAGCACGCCTTTTCCAAGTGCAAGCCCGTCTGCCTTAACAACTAAAGGTAATTCTGCCATCTTAACATATTCCATAGCTGTTTTACTGTCACTAAAGCTTTCATAGGCCGCAGATGGAATTTTATATTTTTTCATTAGATCCTTTGAAAAAACCTTGCTGGCCTCAATAATGGCAGCATTTTTTCTTGGTCCCAGCGCACGAATTCCCGCGGTTTCTAATGCATCAACCATACCAGCAGCTAAAGGATCATCAGGAGCAACTATAACCATATCTATGCTTTCTTCTTTTGAAAAGCTAATTATTTTATCAATCTCCATGGCATTTATAGGCACACATTCGGATATTTCTGAAATACCACCGTTTCCCGGCGCGCAAAAAAGCTTTGTAATCCTTGGACTTTGTTTTAATTTCCATAAAATTGCGTGTTCTCTGCCACCGCTACCTACAACAAGAATCTTCATTATACACCTCTAAAGTATTTCTACATGTCGCCCGTTAATCCTGAGCTTTCTTTGACTATATAGTTTTATGGCTCTTGGTAAAATCACCCATTCGGCCTGTTCCATTACCCTTTTTTGAAGAGCTTCCGCAGTATCGTCGGGTAAAACCTCAACAGCCTTCTGTAATATAATCGGGCCGGAATCATATTCAGGCTCAACAAAGTGAACAGTTGCCCCTGTAATTTTAACTCCGTATTCCAAGACTTTTATGTGAGGGGTAATTCCGTAATAACCCTTTCCACAGAAGGACGGAATTAGTGAAGGATGCACATTTATAATTGCATTTCTATATGTTTGTACAAACCTCTCACCTAGGAGACTTAAAAAACCTGCTAATACAACAAGTTCAACATCATAGCTTCTCATATGGAGCATAAGGGCATCATCATAATCCTCAATTGTATTAAAGCTTTTACGGGATATAACCTTAGATGGTATGTTATTTAGTTTTGCCCGCTCAAGCGCAAATACATCGGGTTTACTTGACACGACCGTTACTATTTGACAGTCGGCCAGCTCTCCATTATTAATATTATCTAAAATGGCTTGAAGATTCGTACCCCCTCCGGAGACCATGACACCGATTCTCAGCATATTTCGATTTTCCCCTCACCCTTTACTACCTCACCAATTATATAGGCTTTCTCTTTCAGATTATTTGCTTCAGCCACAACAAAAGGCGCTATTTCAGCCGGGACAGCCAATACCATACCAATTCCCATATTAAAAGTATTATACATATCGTTCTCTTCAACACTACCCTTTTCCTGCATGAGCTTAAAGACAGGATGTATAGGCCAAGTGCCTTTATGAATAACTGCTTTCAAGCCTTCGGGAAGCATTCTGGGAATATTCTCTATAAATCCTCCACCTGTTATGTGAGCAATTCCTTTAATATTATATTTTTTAATAAGGGAGAGTATCGTCTTAACATAGATTCGGGTCGGTGTAAGCAGTTCTTCTGCTAAAGTCTTACCTAATATGTCGTGGTATTCACTCAATATATTTTTGTTTATATCAAATATTTTTCTTACCAGGGAATAACCATTGCTGTGTATTCCGGAGGATGAAAGCCCTATCAGAATATCCTTAGATTTAATTTTTTTACCGGTTACAAGCTTATCCTTATCGGTCATCCCAACAACAAAGCCCGCTAAGTCATATTCGTCCTCAGGATAAAAGCCAGGCATTTCAGCAGTTTCTCCACCTATTAAAGCACACCCTGCTTGGATACAACCCTCTGATACACCTTTTACAATCTGCTCAACCTTTTCTGGTATAAGCTTGCCTAGTGCGATGTAATCCAAGAAAAATAATGGCTGAGCTCCGCTGCAAGCAACGTCATTAGCACACATCGCAACACAATCAATTCCAACTGTGTCATGCCTGTCCATAAGAAAAGCAAGCTTCAATTTTGTACCGACGCCGTCTGTTCCCGACACCAACACGGGCTTTTCATAATTAAAGCCTTCTAAACTGAACAGCCCGCCAAAACCACCGATTTCTGTAAGCACCTCAGGGCGCAGAGTTTTCTTAATATGTGATTTCATCAGATTAACCGCTTTGTAACCAGCTTCAACATCTACGCCGGCTTCCTTGTAATTTGCCATTTTAAAACCTAGCCTTTCTATAAATTCTAAATAAGGGCTTCCCCCCGTCATTCAAGGTGTTAATAGATTTATATAATAATTAATGGTGTAAACCTTTTATAAAGGCGGATCATCTTGATTTATTCATATAGTCAACATTTATTATCCCTGGAGAAATCATCTGAATTATTCGGTACTTTCATTGGGTATTCACCTGTAAAGCAGCCGGTACAAAAACTGTTTTCAGGTGCTCCTACAGGTGTTTTCAAAAGACTCTCAACACTTAAAAAAGCCAGACTGTCTGCATTAATGCTTTCTCTTATTTCTTCTATGGTATAATTGGCTGCAATTAAATGTTCCTTTGAAGATATATCAATACCAAAATAACATGGATTTAATACAGGCGGCGAACTGATGCGCATATGCACTTCCTTTGCACCTGCATTTTTAAGCATTTGAACTATTTTATAAGAGGTTGTGCCGCGAACGATAGAATCATCAATAATAATAATTCTTTTACCCTGTATTTCTTCTCTAAGAGCATTTAACTTTATTCCCACGCTACGCTCTCTTAGTTTTTGATTAGGCTGTATAAATGTTCTTCCCACATATCTGTTTTTAATAAGAGCCTCACCATAAGGAATCCCGGATTCTCTGGAATAACCTATGGCCGCAGTAATACCCGAATCCGGAACGCCAACTACAAGGTCGGCATCCACCGGACACTCTTTTACTAATAGCTTTCCTGCTTCCAAACGGGATTTATAAATTGAAGCACCATCAATAACACTATCAGGTCTGGCAAAATAGATATGTTCAAAAATGCATGATTTATGAGCTTTGTTATAATTGGTTTTAATTGATTGGATAGAAGAGCCTTCAATAAATACTATTTCTCCCGGCTCCACATCCCGGATAAAATCGGCTCCGACTGCATCAAACGCGCAATTCTCCGATGCAAGAACATATGATTCTCCTAATTTTCCTATGCATAAAGGACGCAATCCCCACGGATCACGTATTCCCACCAGCCTCTTCTGTGTAAGAATAACCAATGCATAAGCCCCTTCAATAACGTCCATAGTTTTTATAAGTACCTCTTCAAGGTCCTTACCCTTAAGACCATAACGGGATATTAAGTTGGCTATTACTTCGGAATCTGTAGCAGTTTGAAAGATAGCTCCTTTGTTTTCAAGCTCATACCTTATTTTCGTTGCGTTTATAAGATTTCCGTTATGAGCCAAAGCGATTCTTCCTCCCTTATAGTTAAAAATAAGAGGTTGAGAATTTTCTATTGAACTGCCGCCGGTGGTGGAATAACGAGTGTGACCTATTGCAGAAGTGCCATCCATACGATCAAGAATTTTTTCGGTAAATACCTCAGGAACAAGACCTGCTCCTTTTTGTCCAATTATTTCGCCGTTATTGTTTATTGCTATACCACAGCTTTCCTGGCCTCGATGTTGAAGTGCATAAAGTCCAAAATACATTATGTGGGCTAAATCATCATCTTTATAATTTGATATCCCAAAAACGCCACAAGCTTCATGGATATCGTCATTCTCTTCATAAGGTGCAGTTAAATCAAAAATTATGTTTTTCATTTATTATATACCTCTCAGTTTCTCTTGAATCTGTTGATCTTTTATTCTAACTTGCTGAGCCATTTTATCTTTGTACTCATGAAATTTATTTCTTAATTCCGGATATATTCCACCCATAATCTGAATTGCAAGAAGCGCAGCATTTTCACTGCCGTTTATGGCAACAGTGGCTACAGGGATGCCGGAAGGCATTTGTACGATTGAAAGAAGCGAATCAAGTCCGTCCATTGTAGAGGATTTTATAGGTAGACCGATAACCGGAAGAACCGTGAAAGCCGCTAAAACCCCCGGTAAATGGGCTGCTTTCCCTGCCGCGGCAATAATTACATCATAACCGCTTTCCTCTGCATTTTTCGCAAGTTCTGCCGCCTTATCAGGGGTTCTGTGGGCTGAACAAACATTTAAAGTATAATCCACACCAAACTCCCTAAGAATCTTTAAGCTTCCCTCAACCACAGGAAAATCCGAATCACTTCCCATGACAATGGCAATTTTAGGCTGTTTTGACATGTTATAACCTCCAAATTCATATGTTTAGTAAACCTGGATATGAAAGCTCTTCAAAACTCAAAACACAAAACGGGCTGGAACAAACCAACCCATATATGACCGATAATTTAACAAGTTTTATACTATAGAATTTACAAAGCAAAGTCAATGTGAAACCTTCACTAAAAACTTCTTAACCATGAAGGCCGGATTGTATGATAATTTAGATTTTCGCAAACCTTCTATACCTAAATCCTCTTCACGATTAATATACTTTACATTACTCCATTCATTCTTACAAAAATCCCTGTTTATTAATGTATATAAGCCATGATAATCAGTATTTGCTTTTTCAATGTGTATCAAAGCAACTTCAGGGTTTAAAAGCTCACCGATCGTAAAAGCCTCAAAGCTTCCGTTAACCTTTATTAAGGCGCCCTTAAGCGATGTAAATCTGTTCCAGTTATCAAAGAGCTCGTAACAGGCGAATCTCTCACTGTTTTCAGGAGCATTGTTTAATTCGTTACTGTCCGCCCATTGGTCAAGTATCCTTTTGCATTCGTCCAAATTATCCTCCGAAACCGGCACATATTCGTAATCCCCATAAAGTCTCATGAATTGACTGATATGGTTTCGCTTTTTACTGAATTTTTTGCCGGCAAGGCTGATTAAATCTGAAGCATTATATACATAGTCAAATGTATGTTCAAGTGGCTCAATGGTGATGCTGTCCTGATAAACTGATTTGAGCTTATCAATACAATTTTCACTGACTCGAGCATAACGCAAAGAGAGTGAGTTTTCCTCAAAGTATCCTTCAATAAATCGTATAGCCTTTTTTAATTTTTGTTCGTCATCTACTCCATTTACCGGTATTGGACAAAAGCTGTACGGATGATACACATTTGACCTGGAAATCAGACAAAGATAGTCTTCCACAATTGTGTAACTAAAATTATAATCTTTTCTCCACATATAAAGATACGGAAAAGTATACTCTGAAGCAATCGGTTTTACTTTTTTAAATATATCAGTAAATAGACTCATGTCTTCTATTGTTAAATTATTAAATACGCCCATAAAAGGGAAATGCCTCCTATATTTTTGTCAATCTCCAAAGCTAACGCCCATATTTCTTGCTATTCTCACAAGCTCACCGTCAACGGGTACATGCTTGCATTGATTGGCTACCTCAGATAAATCAATCGGACAAAGTACATTGTTCACGATTCCTGCCATTTTATTATAATTTCCTAAGGCAGCCATTTTGACAGCCTCAACACCAAGCCTTGTTGTCAGTATTCTATCCGACGGTGAAGGTTCTCCGCCTCTTTGCAAATAACCCAGCACAGTAACGCGTGTTTCAAGATATGTCAACTTTTCAAGCTCCGCTGCTAAACAGGAGCTAATGCTATGCATCGATTTTATATGTTCCGAATCAATATTTTCAATATTCTCAAGCTGTTTAACAGGAACACAACCTTCCGATACACAGATTAAGCTGAAGGTCTTACCCGATTTTTTTCTTTCCAGTATTTTTCTTGCTATTATATTAATATCATAAGGTATCTCAGGAATTAGTATAATATCTGCTCCTCCGGCTATCCCCGATTCTAATGCCACCCATCCGGCGCGTCTTCCCATAACTTCCAGCAGCATTACCCGATGATGGGATTCAGCTGTTGAATGAAGCTTGTCAAGAGCTTCTGTCGCAGTGTTCACCGCAGAAATAAACCCGATGGTGGAATCTGTTCCGGGAATATCATTATCTATGTTCTTGGGGATGGCTATAACCTTAATACCCAGTAATGAAAGCTTATAGCCTGTAGTTATTGTATTATTACCGCCTACCACAATAAGCCCCTCGATACCATGCATCTTTAAATTATCTAAAATTCGGCCGCTCATATCTTTTTCCGATATTTCACCATCACTGTCTACCAACATCTTAAAAGGATCAAAGCTATCGGTAGTACCCAGAATAGTTCCGCCCTTGTCCAAAAGGCCTGATACATCTGATAATGCTAATTTTTTAAAACGATTATTGACTAAACCCATGTAACCATCTGTGAATCCAATTATTTCATAATCGTAAATATTAATAGCGGTTTTTACAACTGCTCTTATAACTGAGTTTAGCCCCGGGCAATCCCCTCCCCCGGTTAATATACCTATTCTTTTACGTTGACCATTCATACTAGACTTGTCCTCCTATTTATTACAAATACAAGCGATGTACCGGTTATATAATCCGCACAAACATAAATAATATATACACTTATTCTTTAACTAAGATGTCCATTTAATTGCATGTACTCAAAGCCACCCTGCTTGAGTGCTTCATAAAGAACAATTGCCACTGAATTGGACAGATTCAATGATCGAATATTATCCAGCATCGGGATACGTAAGCATTTTTCATAATTTGCTTTCAAAAGTGTCTCGGACAGTCCTTTTGTCTCTTTTCCGAAAAGCAGAAAACAATCCTCAGTGTATTTGATTTCATGATAAGACTTTTGAGCTTTAGTTGTGCAATAGAAAAAATTTGCTCCTTTGTTTAAGTCAAAAAATTCCTGAAGGTTGTTATAATACTTTAAATCGACATATTTCCAATAGTCAAGGCCTGCCCTCTTTAAATAGCGATCTTCTATAGAAAAACCTAAGGGCCCCACTAAATGCAGTGCGGCCCCGGTAGCTGCGCAGGATCTTGCAATATTACCGGTATTTTGAGGTATCTCCGGCTCTACCAAAACAATATTAATTTTCACATTGTTACTCCTGATGAAAACCTGATGATTATTTATTTTTCTCTTCTAAGGATACATCAATATCCATTCTTTTACCATTTCCTATAACCAGCGGAATACTTATTGTCTGCATGTTTGCCGGTGTTATCATAAGTTTTTCACCCATCAGCATTGAGGGAGGTGTAATCTCTATTCCAATATCTCTGCTGGCCAGTATTGTAGCCGTATTGCCCATAATCATATTAGCAAGCTCAGATATTGCGCTTTTAGATATATCATCTAATTCAGCGACAACCATTCCACCCATCATTGCAGAAGCAACTGATAAAGCCGAATCAAGGGAAAAAGAGATAACCACTTGTCCTCTGATTTTTCCTGTCAAACCGACTATAACTGCAATATTTTCACTGGAAAAAGGTGCTTTTCTTAATTGAACCTTTCCTAATTCCGGTTTTTCACCCGTCATCATCATCAGCACTGACTGGCTTGCCTCAATAAAAGGATTTATGTATTCTACCTTCATCTGATCTCTCCTCGGAAGTGTAAGTATTATGCTAATTATATTACCATAAAACAATTGTAAACAACAAATAATTATTTATAATTATACATAATACCCATATTACATACTTTTTAAATCAAATATTATGAAATTTTACTAAGAAAAACGTTTATACTCCAAAAATCTTCTTAAAGTATTTTTTTTGATTTTAATCGCTTTTTCAGGGCAAAACTCATGACAGCAAAAGCAACTTATACATTTATTGTAATCAATACTGATTTGCTTATCTATATCTTTGGTCACAGCCTTCGGTGGACATACCTCGACACATTTTCCACAGCTTATACACTTATCACGCATTATTTCAGGCTGAGGGCGAAATTTCTCCTTAAGCAAGCGCACAAAGGCAAATTTTGAACCGGTTTTTTGATGGCTAAGAGCCGGCACCTCAAAACTTTCCGGTTTAATGCTATCAATATCAACTCCTAGTGTATTAACATTATTTTTATCAAAAATACCCCGTTTTTCTGCGATTTTCATTAGCGGAACCTTACGATAATCAACTCCAATAGTCTTTAATGCCACATAATCACATGCAAAAGCATCGGTAGATGCAAAAATACATCCGATATATTTGGGCACCCCCGCACTTGGTCCATCACCCTCCATGGCAATTATACCGTCAATTATATTAATCCGGGGCTTGGTGGCAAGGAATATATCAATGAGACAATTGGCAAATAACTCATTATTACTCATTCTTAAATGATATTCCGACTTCTCCAGCCCTGCAATGGAGCCGAACATATTCTTTACTGCCCCCGTATAAACCATTAATCCATGAGTTTTTAACTTTGCCAAGTTGATAATAATGTCCGCATCATATAAAGGCTTAAGAATTTTTATAGACTTTAGATATTCTGCATCGGAATTATCTATTTTCTCGACTCTAAGATCAAAATTCAGCTCTGCTCCCGTTTCATTGGCAATCTGTTCAATCCCGGTCCTGGCATATACCATCTTAAGCATCGGAATGTTGTAAGGCCCTCCTGGACTTTCAACTATGGAAGCGATTCCTCCTGCTCTTTGCACCAGCTTAATTACTGCATGTACTACCGAAGGATGGGTCGTCGCTGCTTCTTCAGGTTTCTTAGCCATCAGTAGGTTAGGTTTTATAGCCACCCTCATTCCGGGCTTTACGATACTATCAATTCCCCCCATCTGATTAAATATTTCCTCTAAGCAAGTAACAACCCTATCAATTCTGTAATTTTCCGAAGTATTTATAATTACATCCATTATTTTCTGTCCTTTATCAATCTATTTATGTTATATAATACTTAAAAATTAAACATATAATGTTATTGAAAATTTTAAATCAATCTATCATATAATCTATAAAAAATTCTAATTAACCATGGTTTTTATTTATTGGTTTTCAGGCAAAAATACTTTTTCTGAGTATGTATTGCTTCCATCCCATAAAATCCATTCTTCATACCCCGCATCGTATACCGCCTGAATCTGCTCTCTAACTTGTTTTGCACCATATTCCTGATAAAAGCCTTCCTTCATTTTAATAGTGAAATCCTGCAAATAAGGCCTCACATTTGCTTTATAGCCCGGTACTTGGCCTATCCTTGTTTTAGCTTTTAAAAGAGCTTGATAAATAACATTATACGGTTCAAGATCCGGTGCGGTAAACAAAACCCCATTAATGGCTTGGCCAACACCGTTTCCAAACATTCCGTTAGAAGCATTGGCATAATGGGAAGGGTATATCATCGGGGAAATATAATCAATATTCATACCTATATCATTAAACAATTGTCCAATTGCTTTACCGTCTCTGTCGCTTTCTATTACAATTCCGAAGATATCAGCTGATACCGGTACATTCTTTACCTTCTTTATTTCATCTGCAGCTTTCTTTAAAAATCCGCTTATAGTATCTGACTTAGGAGGTGGATTTTCGCCATAGGTTACTTCCTTCGAGGTGGCAGTAGGAAATCTTACATAATCAAACTGTATTTCATCAAAACCAAGTTTCACTGCTTCTTTTGCAATTTCTATATTATAATCAAGAACCTCTTTTTTATATGGATTTGTCCATGAACCCATTTTACCTTCTTTCCATAAAGCCCCGCTTGGTTTTTTAATGGCATATTCCGGCATTTTGTTAGAAAGACCGTTATCTCTGAATACAACAATCCTTCCTATTACATAAACATCGTTATCATGGCATTTTTTTAATAATTCTTCTGCATCGTATACCTTTTTATAAAGAGAAAGTTCTTGGGCTAATGGTATCTTAGACTCATAATTAATATAGCCGTTTTCCTTTATATCGATTACCAATGAATTCAGCTCGGTTTTATTCGCTAAATCTATATAATGATCTATATTTTTAGCAGCAATTCCACCGGTTAAATATAATGCCTTAACTTTAACAGGTTCTTTTGGCTCAGGTGTTGGTGTAGGTGTGGGTACTGGTGTGAGTACTGGTGTTGGAGTTGGCGTAGGAGCCGATGTGGGTGTGGATGTTTCTTCGGGTAACGGTGACTGGGAATTAGTCGGCAAACCCGGAGTAATCTCTGTAACCGGAGCAACAGTTCCCTTTGGTATATTTGCTGAGCATGAGGCAAAAATCATTGATGCAATAATTATTATAGCTGTTTTACCCAAGATTCCTTTTATCATGTTATTATCCTTCCTGCGACAAAATATTGATTTTAATGACATAGTATCAATTTATCAAATATCTTAAGGGTTTACAACAGTCTTTCGCTTTATGGTAAAAATGCCCCTGTATTGCGTTTATAGTTATGCAGTTTTAAAATTCATCCAGCTTTTGTTATTCTAATTTTATATTATTATTGTTTATTCCGGCTAAATAGGATTGAATAGAGTCACGCAATTAATAGACTAGAATAAAAACTAAAAAAATGATGTACCTTTGATACACCATTTTTATGGCTCCTCAAGTTGGACTCGAATACCCCAAGGGCACTTCCTCGCTTCGCTCGGGCGCACCCCAAGGGCACTTCCTCGCTTCGCTCGGGCGCCAACTACCGGCTATGCCAGATTACTTTATATTGTACAATTTTATACTATTACCAAACTAATCTATGGATAAATGTACATAGCCGGGTTGTTTCTCACCCGGCTGAAGAATCAATAAAAATACGGCACACCTTTGGTGTGTCGCATTTTTATGGCTCCTCAAGTTGGACTCGAACCAACGACCCTGCGGTTAACAGCCGCATGCTC
>CAZPIS010000028.1:8749-11185 GCA_964586745.1 uncultured Ruminiclostridium sp. | reverse complement strand
GTGCGAACCATATTTGAAGGCTGTGAAGAATATGATGCCAATGCTCAGCTGCGTCTTTTTGAACAAATTGTAGCGAAAAAACCCAAGGGTATAGCCCTTCACCCAATCAGCGCCGAGATATTCAAGGAACCTATAAACAGGGCGGTAGAGGCAGGAATAAAGGTGGTATGTTTTGCCGCTGATTCGCCCGAAAGCAAAAGATCAACCATTATTACTTCGGATAATGTGAAAGAAGCAATCGCGGCAGCAGACTTTATAGCCAAAGAGCTTGGAGGCTCAGGTGAGATAGGCATAATTGAGAGACCTTCTCAATCCAACCATATCATAAGAGTGAACTCCTTTATTGACAGATTAACCGAGAGATACCCCAATATAAAAATTGTTGCCCGCGGAGCAGCAGACGGTGACGAATCTAAGGCTGCGAATATTGCACTTGATATGATTTCGGATCACCCTAATCTTTCATTTATTTATTGTGTTGCGGGAATTGAAGGAAGGGGTGCCGGTGCAGGGGTAAAGGAATCGGGAAAGCCCGTGAAGGTATTCTGTTATGATGCCGACCCTCCGGTTATCGATATGCTTAAGGATGGAACAATTTTTGCCGTGATACAGCCCAATGCGGTTAACCAGGGATACTGGTCGCTATTAAGCCTATACGTCGAAGCCAATGGCCTCGTGAACCCTGTAAGTGATTGGAAACAGTCGGGAAAATCTCCACTTCCTGCACTTATTGATAATGGATTCGATTTTGTAACAAAGGAAAATGGAGACTATTTTTATGTTTATGATATTGATGATTAAAAAGGAAGGTGTATAAAATGGATATCAGTGTAATTGAAAAAGCTGCAAAAGATGTAGTAAATGAATTTTCTGAGGGTTATGACAAAAAACTCGCAACCAAAATGGAGCACTCTATGATTAGACCCGACGCGACACCGGCTATGGTAAAGCAATTTTGCGAAGAAGCGATAAAGTACAGGTTTAGAAACGTAGCTTTAGCGCCCTGCTTTGTAGGGATGGCGGCATCACTTCTAAAGGATACCGGAGTACGGGTGTCGACAGCTGTTGGATTTCCAATGGGAATTTCCACAGCAAGTATTAAGGTCGCCGAAGCCCTTGAGGTTATTAAAAACGGTGCCACAGAGATTGATTTGCCGATTAATATCGGAATGGTAAAAGCTCGTGAATACCAAAGTATAAGGGCTGAGCTTGATGAAATTATGGCAGCAGTAAAAGGGAAGGCAATTTTAAAGGTGGTTGTTGACCTCGGGGCATTGAATGAAGAAGAGAGAATAAAAGTGGCGACTATTGCAAAACTAGCGGGAGCGGATTTTCTGAAAATTGCTGCCACAACAAGACCTGTGGGAGTAAATGCCGAGGATATGGCCTTTTTCCGTCAGGTTGTGGGTAAGGAGATGGGTCTAAAAGCAGATGGAGGTATTAAAGATTACAAATCTGCAATTTCTGTAATTGATGCAGGCGGTAGTACAATCGGGGCAAGCGGGTCAGTGAAGATTGTTACCCGAGCATAGGCTATTTATGATAATTTGATATGGTTTAGACAATAAATGTATTACTCAGTTTGAATATTACTAATTTTGTAGTGCACTGTCCTGTTGGACGGTGCTTTTTTTTGTAATAAAACTTAAATGATTGTTTCAAAATTTTGGTGTTAATGCCTTGAAATTTTATGGGTTAACACCTGTAATAATCATAAACGAAAATAAAATAAAAATAAACAGAAAAAAAAGAGGATTTTATGAAACTATATAGAATATACTAGTATATAATCGAAGCTGCAGCGAAAGATTATGGATTCGTATAATAAGGAGAGGATTAAATGTATAATTTTTTTAGAACCAAGTCTATTACTATTATTTTACTTTTTGTGTTATGCATTTCATTAACAGCATGTGGAACGCAACCGGCAACTTCTTCCAATACTCCTGCACAAAATGCCGCCCAGCCAGACACGCAAGCCCAACCCGCACCTGAGGCAAAACCGGAAAAAACTGAAGTTGCAGAGATTGCTTTGGTTCCCCCCGGTATGACAAGTCCATATTACGACGCGCTTGTAAAGGGTGCCAAACCTGTTGCTGAGAAATTAGGTTACAAGCTTACTGTTCTTTCACCTGAGAAGGAAAGTGATGCTGCAGGTCAGGTTAAAATTGTTGAAGATCTGATAACCAAAAAAGTGAAAGCCATAGGCCTCTGCTCAATTAATGATGATTCAATAGTATCAGCTGTTAAGAAAGCAAATGAGGCAGGTATTCCAGTTATCTTCTTTAATTCTTCATTAAAAGAGCTTTCAGCTGGTGAAATTTACTGTTATATAGGTTTTGAGGAAGTTCCCGGTGCAAAGAATATGGCAGAATACGTTAGTAAAATGAAAGACGGAAAAGCAAATGTCGGAATAATTGAGGGACTGCCTAGTAC
>CAZPIS010000028.1:0-8739 GCA_964586745.1 uncultured Ruminiclostridium sp. | reverse complement strand
AGAAAGGGCGGGTTCTCTGAAAAAGCAGCGGAATACCCCGGATTTAAAATAGTGGATTCCCAAACAGGCGAATGGGAAAGAGAAAAGGCCATGAATGTTGCAACTAACATGCTACAGGCACACCCTGAAATCGATACATTCTTTGCATGTAGTGATGAAATGGGCTTAGGAGCAGCTAAGGCTTGCCAGTCTGCGGGGAGAACCGACATAGTCGTTGTATCCGTAGATGGTAATCCGAATGCTTTGGAAGCAATCATGAAGGGTGAAATGACAGCGACATTGGGCGTGAATCCTAAGCTTACAGGAGAAATAACGATTCAGGAAATGGATAACGCCATAAAAGGCATAGCCGCCAAGAGTAAGATAATCAAAATCGACACCGTTATAATAGACAAGAATAATGCTGAGCAATACATGAACTGATTTTTCATTAATACCTTCTATATATATGTTCAGGTTTAAGTCTTTAAGCGGCCTTGATAAGCTTAATAAAGACTTAAACTTGGTTAAAAAGGATTTTTCAACGAATTGAAAGGGGGAGATTATAGTATGTCGGATTTAATCCTCCAAATGAAGTCTGTATCAAAAGGTTTTCCCGGTGTCCAGGCTTTGGATGGCGCAAATCTGGATGTGAGAAAGGGGGAAGTACATTTACTTGTTGGGGAGAATGGAGCAGGGAAGTCAACACTGGTTAAAATACTAGCCGGTGCCTATAAAAAGGATTCGGGTGAAATCATCTATAATGGTGAGACTATAGAGAATCAAAGCCCGAAACACGCAATGGATATCGGAATAAGTATCATTTATCAGGAGTTTAACCTTATTCCAAGCCTGAGTGTTGCTGAAAATATTTTTTTGGGAAGAGAGATTCTATCAGACAAGATTCCTGGCAAGCTCAATTGGTCAAAGCTATATAATAGAGCACAGAGTATCCTTGACGATTTACATGTTGATATCAGTGCGAAGTCTATTGTTAAGGATTTAGGTATTGCTCAGCAGCAGATGGTTGAGGTTGCCAAGGCACTATCTTGTAATTCCTCCGTTATTATTATGGATGAACCTACTGCTGCATTGACCAGTAAAGAGATAGAAAATCTTTTTGGGATTATCAGAAAAGTGAAACAAAAGGGCGTATCAATCATATATATTAGTCACAGATTGGAAGAATTTTCACAAATAGGCGACAGGGTAACGGTTATGCGAGACGGGAAAACAATAAAAACTTTAAATATTGACGAAGCGAATATTGATGAGCTCATAAGGCTAATGGTTGGTCGTGAATTAAAGGAAAAATTCCCGAAAATAGTTGTTAAAAAAGGGGAAGAGATTCTTAAGATATCCGGATTTTCAACAAAAGTAATTAAAAATATTGACTTAAATCTGAATGAAGGCGAAATTCTGGGTTTAGCAGGTCTTATGGGAGCCGGCAGGACTGAATTGGCAAGAGCAATTTTCGGATTGGATCGTATTTTTAGGGGGGAGATGTATCTCAAAGGCTCAAAAATAAGAATAAGAAGCCCTCGAGAGGCTATAAAAGCTGGTATTGGCTTTATTACCGAAGATCGAAAGTCTGAAGGCTTGGTGCTAACACTAAATGTAGGCAGTAATATCACTCTTGCGTCAATTGATCAATTTGCTAAGGGGATGCATATCAACCTTAAAAAGGAAGAGTCGGTTATAAATGATTATATCTCAAAGCTTAATATAAAAACCTATGGAAGTTCACAGAAAACGCTTAATCTCAGCGGTGGAAATCAACAAAAGGTTGTAATTTCCAAATGGCTGCTTTCACATTCAAAAGTATTTATATTTGATGAACCAACAAGAGGAATAGATATAGGCGCAAAAATTGAGGTCTATAATTTAATGAATGAGCTGGTTAAAGGTGGTGCAGGAATTTTGTTGATATCATCCGAATTGCCGGAAATACTCGGGATGAGCGACAGGGTTGCAGTTATGTGTAGAGGAGAGATAACATCGGTGTTATCTGCTGAAGAGGCTACACAGGAAAAGATTTTATATTTTGCTACAGGAGGAGGGAAATATATTGCTTAATCTAATGGATAAAAAGGAAAGCATGGGGCTTAACTTGGGATGGTATAACAAGAAAAAGAGGAATAGCCAAAATGTTTTTGGAGTATTATTGGCATTTATACTGCTATGTATAGTTTTAAGCATTTTATCACCTATTTTTTTAACCCCCGCAAATATTATAAACGTATTGCAGCAAATATCTATAAATTCAATAATCGCAGTTGGTATGACTTTTGTTATCCTGCTAGCCGGTATCGATTTGTCGGTTGGTGCTATTGTTGCCTTTACAGGCCTTATTATGGCCATATTAATGAAAAGTTTTGGTGCCAGTGTATGGGTTGCATTGATTGCAGGGCTTTTGAGTGCCAGTATGCTTGGTTTTGTAAATGGGGTTTTAGTGACAAAGCTAAGGCTTCCACCATTCATTGCAACACTTGGTATGCTGTCAGTAGCCAGAGGTGCTGCTTTTACAGTATCAAACGGACAGCCTATTTATTCTTTTCCGGAAAGCTTTTTAAAAATTTCTGGGAGGATAGGAATAATACCTATTCCGACAATAATTATGGTAGTGGTATTTCTTATGGCCTGGTATGTACTTAAATATACAAAACTTGGGCGATATACATATGCAATAGGTGGTAATGAGACGGCCAGTATTCTTTCAGGAATAAATGTTGATTTTAACAAGATTATTGTATATACATTATCAGGATTCTTTTGCGGCATTTCAGCTATTTTGCTGACATCAAAGCTTGATGCCGCTGTTCCTGTGGCTGCTGACGGATATGAATTAGATGAAATTGCCGCGGTTGTTATCGGTGGTACCAGCATGATGGGCGGAGAGGGAAATTTAATTGGAACCTTTTTGGGAGCTTTGATTATAGGTGTCGTAAGCAATGGATTAAATCTTTTATCTATTCCTCAGGGGCCTCAAAGAATGGTTAAGGGCGCAATCATAGTGATAGCAGTTACAATCGACATGATCAGAAAAAGAAGACTTCAATCAAAATAGTAATGCAAAATAAAATGTTTTTAATCAAATAAGTAAACTTAATTCAGTGGCCGGTGTTGATATATGACATAAAACTATAATATAATATAATAATTGATAATTAATACTATCAAAATGTATTACAACAGGTGAATTGAATGTTTGCTATAGAGCGGATAAAAAAAATTAAGGAAATATTGTATGAACAAAAAAAAGTTGATGTTATTACACTAAGCAATGAGCTCTCGGTTTCTGATGTCACGATACGTCGTGATTTAGAAAAACTGGAGAGCGAGAATTTTCTTACTCGTTCCCACGGTGGTGCAGTGCTTAATGAGCATCTTACAAGCATTGATAATAAGATAATACTGCCGCTTGATACGACTAATGCTCATGAAAAGAATATAATCGGAAAGATTTGCTCATACATGGTCAATGACAATGATACAATAGTTTTGGGACCGGGAAACACTTGCAGATTCATTGCAAAGCACTTGCAAGGGAAAAAAAACATTAAGGTTGTGACAACTGATATCTTGGTAGCTGCAGAGCTTGTGCAAAGCTCGGATTCTGACATTAGAATTGTGTTGGTCGGCGGAGAACTCCAGCTTTCTAATTACCAACTGGTGGGAAGAATTGCTGAAAATAATCTTAAGAACTTTTATGTTAATGTCGCATTTGTCGAAGTGGATGGGATATCGCTTGACAGAGGTTATTCGGTTGAGAGCATGGAAAAGGAATGTATAATAAATGAAATTGCCTCAATATCAAAGGAGGTAATTGCTGTTTGTGATTATACCAAATTCAATAACATTTCCTTTACTCCTCTCGGTCCAATTACAATGTTCAAAAAATTAGTATCAAATGAGCAAACCCCTGATTCATTTAAAAAGCTTTATTTTGATAATAATATTCAATTAATTACAACCTTTGATCTATACCAGGATCAGTAAATTTAATAAGCTAGGGGCTGTCTCAAATAAAAAATGAGATAGCTTCTTTTTATGTCAAGGCATAAAAATATAATTGACATATGTTAAAAACTACTATAAAATATTTTATAACGGATGTTATGGAATTTGTTATCAGATTATGTTTAATTATTAGAGGCGATGGAATGTTATAGTACGAAAACCTTGTCACTGGTGGGGAGTGATTAAATGACAGATATTATTTTGAAGATGAAGGGTATTACAAAGGCTTTCAATAACAACATAATTCTGAATGACGTTGACTTTGAGCTTAAAAAAGGTGAAATACATGCTATAATCGGTGAAAATGGGTCAGGAAAATCAACTCTTGTAAAAATTATATCCGGAATACACCAATATGATAGTGGAAGTATGTATTTTGAAAATAAACTTGTATATATAAAAAATCCTGCTGTAGCAATTAATCTGGGTATATCGGTGGTTCAGCAGGAACCGTTTCTTTTCGATCATTTCACAGTCGCTGAGAATATATTTTCAGAGAACCATCCTATCAAAAACCGTTTTTTAAGGACAATTGACAGAAACTCAATGCTTTCAAAAGCACAGGAAATACTTGATTCTATGGAGTTTCCGGTTTCAAGTAATACTATTGTCGGCAATCTTAATCTTGGACAAAAAAGAATGGTTGAAATAGCAAAGGCTTTCTGCCATAACTCAAAAATAATTATTTTAGATGAACCTACTGCATCACTTTCAGCAATAGAAACCCAGGCTCTTTTTACGGTCATGAAGAATGTTAAATCCAAGGGAATATCAATTATTTATATTTCTCAGAGGTTTGAAGAAATCGTAAGACTAGTTGATCGTATAACGGTACTTCGCGATGGCAGAGTAACGGGCTGTACAGCGGCAGATTCCGCCGACTTTCAACAGCTTGTCAAAATGATGTCGGGTGAATGTTTATATAATCGTTATCCAAAGCTGAGGGTTAAGCAAGGACATGAGATTTTTTCAGTAGAAGAACTTAATTCAGGTGGGTATTTGAATAATGTCAGTTTTTCACTTGCAAAAGGTGAAATTGTTGGAATAACAGGATTAATAGGCTCGGGCAAAACAAAACTGGCTCGTGTTATTTTTGGATTGGAGCAAAAGAGCAGTGGAGAAATATTTGTTGACAGATTAAAAGCATCCATTATGTCCCCAAAGGATGCCATAGAGCTAGGAATCGCATACGTAACTGAGGATAGGTTTTCAGAGGGTATGTTTTGCAATCTCAGCGTACTGGACAATGTTTTTTCCATAGAGAACGCTGAAGATAACAGGCTTATGCTAAATAATCAAATGGAAGATAAGCTTTTTAAAAGATATGTTAAAAAGGCAAATATTGATGTTAACTCACCGGCTAATAAAATATTGGAATTGAGCGGGGGTAATCAGCAAAAGGCAATTTTAGTGAGATGGTTTCTGACCAATGCACGAATAATTATATTTGATGAACCTACCAGAGGTGTTGATATAACATCCAAGGTAGATATTTACAACCTGATGAATGATCTTGTAAGAAAAGGTGCTGGTATTATAATGATTAGCTCGGATATTGAAGAACTTATAGGTATGTGCGACAGGTTGTTGATAATGAATAATGGTTGTATAGTGGCCGACTTATATAAGAATGAGCTCAGCTATGAAAAAATATATCAGTTTGCTATAGGCAATTAATGCCATTATACTAATATAAAAACTATTAAAAGATAATAACCATTTACAACACATAATAACATATGTCTATTTTCCTCTAATATTTTCTAAAGCAACTCCAATCATAAACGAAGCTAATAATGAACATAAATAAAAAAATATATTCATAAAAAGAAGGATTTTTGATTTCTTTGTAGAATATAATTTATTATTGACTAATATATTGAATACTTCGAGTCAGACTCTTTAAGAAGAGGGGGTAGAGTACATGAATGAAGAATACATATTAAAAGTTGAAGGTATCACGAAAAGTTTTCCCGGCACCAAAGCCTTATCAGAGGTACACATAGATGTTAAGGCCGGTGAGGTTCATGCCCTTGTAGGAGAGAACGGGGCGGGAAAATCAACGCTGATGAATATTATTTCCGGTGTCTTCCCACCAGATGAAGGTAAGATATGCTTTATGGGAAGAGATGTGATGTTTGAAAGCCCCAGAGAAGCACAAAATGCAGGGATAGGCTTTGTTCATCAAGAACTTGCTCTTTGCCAGCATATTTCAGTAGCAGAAAATTTGTATATGGATAACCTCCCTGTAAAATTCATGGGTTTAGTTGATAAGAAAAGGTTGTATAAAGATACTGAAACAAATCTGGAACCATTCAAATGTGAGATTAATCCCGATGATTTGATAAAAAATCTTAATGTTGGAGAACAACAGATTGTTGAGATAGCAAAATCACTTTCATTGAATTGTAAGCTACTTATTCTTGATGAGCCGACATCATCATTAAGTGAAACAGAAACTCAAACTCTCTTTAGAATAATAAGGCAGCTAAAGGAAAAGGGTCTGGGAATACTGTATATAAGTCACAGAATGGCAGAAATTTTTGAAGTATGTGACAGGGTTACCGTATTTCGTGATGGAAGATATATCAGTACATTTAACATATCAGATACCAACCCTCGTCAGATAGTCTCGTGTATGGTCGGCAGGAATCTTGATAATTTATATCCTGATAAGAGTAAAAATATCGGACCGATTATGCTTGAAGTAAGAGGCTTAACAAAAAATGGTGTTTTTAAAGATGTTGGTTTTTCATTAAGAAAAGGCGAGATTCTTGGGATAACCGGTCTGATTGGAGCGGGAAGAACAGAAGTAGCCAGAGCCATTTGTGCCATCGATTCCATAGATAAGGGCGAGGTATATTTGGAGGGAAGAAAGGTAGTATTTAAGGATTATGGAAATGCAATAAAAAATGGTGTTTGTTATTTAACAGAGGACAGAAAACATCAGGGAATTTTCTATAATATGAATATAAAAGACAACATAAATGCAGCAAATGTCGATGGCATATCAACCAACTTAATTGTTACACAAGACAGAGAAAATGAGTTGGCATCCGAGTATGTAAAGAAACTGAATATTAAGATTGTGGATTTGAAGCAAAAGATTAGCAGCCTCAGTGGCGGAAACCAACAAAAGGCAATGTTAGCCCGTTGGCTTTCAGTTAATCCCAGATTGATTTTTATGGATGAACCGACAAGAGGAATAGATGTTGGAGCAAAGTCTGAAATTCATAATATGCTTAGAGAGCTTGCAAATGAAGGAATTGGCATAGTTTTGATTTCTTCCGAGCTTCCCGAAATAATCGGAATGTGTGACAGAGTTATTGTCATGCATGAGGGACAAGTTTCGGGTGAGCTTAAGAGCGAAGAACTCAGTGAAAAAAAACTGATACTCCTCGCATCGGGGCAATAGTCTTATTAAATAAAAATATAATCAATTTTAATTGGAGGGATTTAAATGATTGAGGCAACAGACATTAAGGCGAACAGTATTAGGGGAACACAATTTTTTAAAAAAATCATAAATGTTATGAAGAGTTTCAGAGAAGCTACTGTTCTTACTATAATCGTAACATTTTCATTTGTGCTTTCATTTTTAGCGCCTAATTTTTTCACATTTGATAACTTAAGAACTACAGCTATTGGAATGTCAGCAGACGGTATCATCGCAATAGGAATGACTGTTGCACTTGTTTCCGGAGGATTTGACCTTTCAGTTGGTTCTGTATTGGGGTTTAGCAGCGTGGTTGCAGGAGCACTCTATCTGGCCGGAGTAAATATCTGGCTAGGTTGTCTTATAGCAATAATTGTTTCAACCTTATGCGGTATAGTTAGTGGGCTGTTCATAGGTAAGGTAGGAATCAATCCTTTTATTATGACACTTGGAATGATGGGTATCGCCAGAGGCGCAGCTTATGTCGCCACTCAGGGCTCACCTCAATCTCTGGCTTCGGTACCCGAAGCGTTCAAATTTCTTGGTAGAGGTAATATTGTAGGTATACCGATTATTGTTTTAGTTTTTACAGTTCTTGCAGCAGTCGGGAATTATTTAATGAGGAATTCCTCACCACTTAGAAAGGTTTTCTTTACAGGCAGTAACGAAAAGGCCGCTGTTCTATCCGGTATTAACGTTAGCAAAATTAAGATTGGTGTGTATACACTGACAGCATTATTAGCGAGCGTAGCCGGGTTGTTGACTCTGTCTAGGTTTGGAGTTGCAACACCAACAGCAGGATCGGGCACGGAAATGAGAGTAATATCTGCGGCAGTCATAGGTGGATCAAGTTTAAATGGCGGAGAAGGAACAATTCTTGGGACTGTTTTGGGCGTAATACTTTTAAATCTTATAAACAATGCTCTTGTTTTATTGAAGGTAAGTGTCTACTGGCAGGATTTGATAAGCGGTGTCATTTTAATAACAGCTGTGACA
This sequence comes from uncultured Ruminiclostridium sp., assembly GCA_964586745.1. Classification (GTDB taxonomy): domain Bacteria; phylum Bacillota; class Clostridia; order DSM-8532; family DSM-8532; genus DTU059. Next base: position 308 of record CAZPIS010000028.1, on the reverse strand, counting down.
ATAGATCACATGAGTCACAATAGAAGAAAGGTAAAGCTGATATCTAAATAAATTCAGTATTTTAAAGTGTATCAAGGTACATTGTACTTTGAAATATATAATCAGATTGATTAGGAGGATGCATGTATGAAAAGGGTGTTGTTCAAATGTATCGTACTTACTGTTGTTGCTTGCATGGTTTTTTCAGCATTACTTACCGGTTGTACTACCGCAAAACCTGCTGAAGCACCAAAAGCCGAGGGCGGAAAAACGTTGCTTTCGGGGGATCCCGGAGAAGAGTACTACATGGTCACATTTTTATCAGGTAT
>CAZPIS010000027.1:0-11275 GCA_964586745.1 uncultured Ruminiclostridium sp. | reverse complement strand
TCTAGGGCTACCTTTTCATTTGGTGCCCATTCGGAGTAAATATCATCATATTTTGCGATATTCTCTGTAATCTCTGTACTGGGAGTACCCGGATATGCCGTAGCTACTGTTGCCCCGGCCTCATAGACACCGCGGGCAATAGCCTCGTTGCCTAATAAAAGTTTTTTCATAGTCGTCTCTCTCCTCGTATGTAAAATCTAATTTAAATTCATTAAAGCATATATAATTATACAGACAAATGCTCTTTAACGCAAATCAATACACGCATATTCAAGATGAATAATATATATAAAATCTTGCCTTCTAAGATACACTAAAACTAATCCGGAAGTAACTAATAGATTTATTATTTTTCAGGCTCAGATATTTGTTTAACCATCCTTCGAAAGAAATTTTTTATAGAATGCATCTATAAGAGCAGCACCAATAGGTGCTGTAATAATTATGGAAAGAACGGCCACCGTTAGTACAATATTTCCACAGGAAAGTCCCATAGTTAAAGGCAAACCACCAATAGCCGCTTGCACTGTGGCTTTAGGCATATATGCAAAAGCGGTGAATACTCTTTCCTTTTTGTTTAAATTAGTTTTTATTAAGCAAATAAATACACCACATATACGAAACAGCAAAACACATAAAATTAGTATAATCGCTAACGCCCCGGCTTTTATGGCATAACTTATGTTTACTGTTGCGCCTACAAGAACAAACAATAGTAATTCTGCTGCGACCCACAGTTTTGAAAATTTATTTGAAAGACGTTTTGATGCTTCATATTTTTTTCGTTGGAGTGAAGCTCCCAGTGCCATAACAGCAAGTAAGCCCGAAAAACCGATTATTCCTGTCAAATTATGTTCTATCGTAACAAGTAAAAATGAAACCGAAAGAATGATAACAACTTTCGCACTATCTCTTATGTGTATTTTTTCAAATAAGAATGACAGAGCCAGGCCTGATATTGCTCCACCAAGTAATCCCAGAATAATGGATATTGGTATTGCTAAAAAATTTACCGTTCTCATGCTTCCACTTTGCGCAAGCCCGGTAAAAGCAGTAAAAAGAACAATAACAAATACATCATCAACAGACGCTCCCACCATAATCATTTGCGGAATACCTTTTTTTATTCCATAGCCTTCTTCCATCAATTTGAGCATTCTCGGTACAATTACAGCCGGTGAAACTGCTGCAATTACTGTTCCCATTATGGCTGCCTCCAAAATAGATATCCCAAGAATAATAGGCGCAAAAATAATCATACCGATTATCTCAAAGCAGGCCGGAATAAAACACATGAGAATAGCCGATCGGCCAACTTTTTTTAAATCTTTAATGTCCAGGTTCAGCCCTGCACGAGTCAAAATAATTATTAGAGCGATCTGTCTTAGATCAGTAGATATTTCTAAGATTTTAGGGTCAAGTAAATTTAATAAATACGGCCCGAGAATAATGCCTGTTATAAGCATTCCAATTAAATTAGGAAGCTTGAGCTTCTCAAAAATCTTTCCAAGAGCCATTCCGCATAAAAACACAAGAGCAAGTGATAATAACATTTATTTCTCTCCTATCCCATTGCAATAAACAAAAAGCCAATGCTTCTGCAATCAAAAATCACAGAAGTCATCAGCTTTAAAAGCGGTTTAGGTTTTAACCACGGGAGAACTTCATTCCCAGTAAAAAATTGTATTGCAAATAAAATCTTATGTCAATAAAAATCTGCCGGTGATTTAGCTTGTTTTATTAACACTATCTTAGCAAACTACAAAAAATCTTAACAAATACTTTATACCCAACATGCTAAACTAAAGTCGGAAATCTTTAAGGGAAGTGATGTACACAATGGAATGGATAATACTTTTATCTGTACTTATACTATTTTTAGCAGGTTTTTTCATTATGGATAAGCTTGATAAATACATTGTCTCTTCTCAATGCTTTCCTGAAATAAAAAATACTATTTCGTATAAAGACGAGCAATGTGAAGTCTTAGTGTTTGGAGGGCTTGATATATCAATTGAAATTGATAAGTTACTAAAGAAGGATAATATAAAATATATTAATGTGGCAAATATCAATGAGGTTAATCAAGATTACCCGTACAAATATCTATTTGCAGTAGACAAGGACGATTTAGAAAACTTGATGGTTTGTTCTATTTTGGAAAAACTAAAACCCGGGGTTAAAAAAATTGCAATACTCAACAAAAAAGAGAACAGAAAGGTCTATGAGAAATATCATATACCGTTTATATATGTAGATAATTTGACAGCATTACAAATGGCAACAGAGTTATTCCCATATTTGAAAAGGTAGGAAAATGAAATGTTTAATCTTAAGGTTTTTAAATTTACATATACTCAGATAATTGCATTAGGATTTTTTACGCTGATACTGATTGGTGGATTTCTTTTATCAATGCCGTTCTCATCAAGGACAGGTGAGGCTACTCCTTTTCTTGATGCGCTCTTTACAGCCACAACCTCCACTTGTGTAACAGGTCTGGTTGTGTATGACACTTATACACATTGGTCAATTATTGGACAGATTATCATTATATGTCTTATACAAATAGGCGGTATTGGTTTTATGTCTGTTGTAACTCTTTTGTCAATGTTCTTAAACCGTAAAATAGGCCTTAAAGAAAGACGTTTATTGATGGAATCTGCAAATACTCTCACCATAGGCGGAGTTGTCGCCCTTATGAAAAAAATATTAATCGGAACATTTATATTTGAAAGTCTTGGAGCAATTTTGCTTTCTATTAGATTCATCCCGGAAATGGGATTTGCCAGAGGCCTCTATAACGGCATATTCCACTCAGTATCTGCATTTTGTAATGCGGGAGTTGATATCATGGGGAAATATGGCTCTTATACCTCCTTCACCAGATATTATGATGATATAGTCGTAAACTTAACAATAGTATCACTGATAATTATCGGAGGTATTGGTTTTGTTGTATGGAATGATATATCAAATAACGGCTTACATTTTAAAAAATATAAACTCCATTCAAAAATAGTTCTTATGACAACTTTCATCCTTGTATTAGGCGGTACATTAATGTTTTACCTTCTTGAAAGGGAACATGCATTTTCCGGTATGAATACGAAAGAAACTATATTGGCATCGCTATTCCAGTCGGTAACTCCGAGGACAGCAGGCTTTAACACCATAGACATTAACAAGCTTTCAGAAGGCGGCTCTCTTCTTACTATAATACTGATGTTCATAGGCGGTAACCCGGGTTCAACTGCCGGAGGTATAAAGACAACAACGCTCGTTGTGTTAATTCTTGGTGTAATTGCTTCTGCAAGAAATACACCTGACTTAAATATTTTCAAACGAAGACTTGAAGACCATTCGCATAGGAAGGCAAGCTCTATATTTGTAATTTATATTACCGCCGTACTTATTTCCACTATTATCATTTGTGCTACACAGCCTTTTACACTCAAACAGGTACTGTTTGAAGTTGTTTCAGCCATTGGAACCGTTGGGCTGACTACCGGAATAACACCTTCTCTGAACGCCCTGGCAAAGCTGATAATAATTCTTCTAATGTATGGAGGAAGAGTGGGCGGTTTATCATTGGCACTTGTTTTGGCTGAAAAAAGAGAGAATATTCCTATTCAACGACCGGTTGAAAAGATCATTATAGGTTAACGAATAATCAGAGGAGAATTGATTATGAAATCAGTATTAATTATTGGAATGGGCGACTTTGGAAAACATTTAGCTTTCAAAATGATGGATCTTAAAAACGACGTAATGATTGTAGATGAAAATGAGGACATTATCGAAGAGCTATCCCCGGTTATGACCGATGCCCAAATTGGAGACTGCACAAACGAGGCCGTATTAAAATCTCTGGGCATTAAAAATTTTGATATTTGTTACGTTACAGTGGGTGATAATTTTCAGTCTTCCCTCGAAATCACCTCTCTTTTAAAAGAGCTTGGGGCAAAACATGTGGTTTCTATAGCCAGCGGTGATGTCCATGCAAAATTCCTTCTCAAAAACGGTGCCGATGAGGTTGTCTACCCTAACCGGGATATTGCAGAAAAATTGGCCATTCGTTCAAGCGCCGATAATATTTTTGATTATGTAAAACTCACACCGGAATACTCAATACTTGAAATTCCGGTAATCGAAAATTGGGTTGATAGCAGCATACAAGAAGTAAATGTACGAAGAAAATATCATATTAGTATTCTTGCAATAAAAAGAGAAGATACCATTAAGCCTATGCCTCAAGCAGATTATGTATTTAAAGAAAATGACCATATAATTGTTCTTGGAAAGCCGTCAGATGTTATAAAGCTGGCTGATCGTTAGGTTTCAGCTTACTCATCGGCAAACCGATAACCTATACCAATTTCTGTCAATATAAACCGGGGATTAGCTGTATCTTTTTCAATTTTCCTCCTTAAGCTTGCCATAAATACACGGATACTTTTTGAATCTCCGGTTTCTCCGTAACCCCATATCTCTTTTAATATCTGGCTGTGGGTTAATACCTTTCCACGATTAGAAATTAAGAATATTAGAAGCTTATATTCAATAGGTGTAAGATGAACTTCCATATCATCAATAAATACTCTATGCTTTTCGTTGTCTACCGTTAGATAATCAAGTTTGAAAATACTTTCATCTGAGGTTGATTTCTCACGGTCTATAAATCTTTCCATTACACGTATACGTGCAAGCAATTCACCCATGGAAAAGGGTTTGGTTACATAATCATTGGCCCCTGCATCTAGGGCTGTAATTTTATCATTTTCCTGTCCGCGGGCTGATACTATAATAATCGGTATCTGACACACCTTGCGAATCTCATAAATAATTTCTATACCGTCAATATCAGGCAAACCCAAATCTAGAATGACAATATCGGGGTTTTCTGTACAGAAGCTCAATATCCCCATATTGCCGTTTTTAGCTAGGATGCATTTATAACCCTTAGCTTTTAAGGCCATATTCATAAAATTAGCTATTTTATTGTCATCTTCTATTAATAGTATCTTTATTTCAGAATTCAAAATTTACATCTCCTCAACAGGCAATACTATTCTAAAAACAGCTCCGCCCGTACTTTGATTTGTTGCGGTTATACTTCCGTGATGAGCATTAACAATAGCCTTACAAATGGCAAGGCCGAGTCCTACGCCTCTTTTTCCGTCAACAATCTCCTTATTCATAGTAACAAACCCTTCAAATAGTGTCTCACTTAATTCCGAGTCAATTCCCGAGCCATTATCGATTATCTCAAATACAACACATTCATTCTCAAAATAAGCCTTCAATACTATTTGTGTATCTTCGCCCGAATGTTTATAAGCATTATCAAGCAAGTTTACAAGAACATGAACTATCAATCGGCCATCAACATGAATCAGGATTATATCGTCAGGAGTTGAAACATGGAGTCTTCCCGATGACGTAAGCTGCGGTAATAGAGTCAGAGTTTGGTTAATCAGATCATCCACAGCTTCATAATCTTTCTTCAAGGCCATTTTATCATCACTTATCATAGTCATATCCAATATATTTTGAACCGAATTAAAAAGCCATGACGACTCTTCCCTAATATCAGTAACCAACTTTTTTATCGATTGGGAATCAAGCTCATCAAAGCTGTCTAAAATAAGCTCACTTGCTCCTATAATACCTGTCAGAGGAGTACGTAGATCATGGGATATACTTCTTAGAAGAGTACTTTTCAGGCGCTCACTTTCCATGGTGATTTTTATCTTCTCACGCTCATTGTAAATAAACTCCCTGTCCAAAATAACCGCCATCTGATAAACGATAGCCTTAATCAACATGTTATCCTCTGATGATATTGGCAATTTTGCATTTATTATTTCTAATACCCCAATTTGATTGGCAAGGCCTTTAATTGGAATTTTATAGATTTCTTGCTCTTCACTGACTTGGTCGACAGAATTAGGAGAGTAAAAAACATCTTCCAGTGTGTCAAGGTTTATTCGACACTCATAACCGGTATAATCAGTTATATATTTTATTCCTTTTTGTACAATGTTTTCAGTTCCGGTAACATATAAAAAACCTTTTGTTATTTCATAAAGCATCCTAGCCGTTCTTTCGTTTCTTTTTGCTATTATAGCCTGTTGCTGAAATTTTGAAGTCATAGAGCTTGAAATCAATGAGGCAATTAAGAAAAATATAACGAGCATAAAATCTTTAGCTTCATTCATAAAAAAAGTATAGAACGGCTCAGTGAAAAAATAATTAAATAATATAACGCTAAAAACAGACGCAATCGCGCCATATATATAACCTCTGGTTACAGCAGTTACGGTTAAAACACCCACGAGAAATACCATTAATGCATTTTCTTTCCCAATCCCCAGCTCGCTTAAGCCAATAGATATAACTGCAGATAAAGCGCATACGAGAATAAGCCTGATAATATCCTTTAATGGCTTTTTCTCGGTTCCGAATGAATCTGTTGCATTAGCTTCATTTCTCAAATGATTCTCCTAATAAGCACTTGGCATATCTTTAATAATATCATTCTGTGAAGAATTATTTAAATACCGGTACAATCAAATTATACAGCAGTGAATAGATTAAAGGCATAAAAATCGCGGGCAACATGTTTCCAACCTTAAATTTTTTGATTTCCAGCAGATTAAAGCCAATGGCTAATATAAGCACACTTCCGACCAACGACATCTGTGATACTACAACATCGCTTAGAAGAGGCTTCAAAACACCCGCTAATAGAGTTATCGCACCTTGATAAACTAATACAGGCAAGCTTGAAAAAATAACTCCTATCCCCAGTGTTGCTGAAAATACAACGGCGCTAATGCCGTCAAGCATAGCCTTAGCAAGCAGTATATCAATCTTACCGTAAAGCCCATCCTCGAGAGAACCGACAATAGCCATAGCCCCTACAACATAAACAAGGCTTGCCGTTACAAACCCTTTGGCAAAGTTAGATTCCTTACCTGCAAAGCGGTTCTGAAACCACATCCCCATTTTATCGAGGCGTTCCTCTATTTTCAGGGCTTCGCCTATGAGGCTTCCTATAACCAGACACAGTATCATTCCTGTTATGTAGTTTCTGTCAAGCTTACCTTGTTCGGTCACAGTAAACACACCCTGCAGAGTCCCCGAAATTCCTACAATAAGAACTGCAAGGCTGATAGCCTGCATAATAGTAGTTTTAAATCGTTCCGGTATGCCTTTTTTCAGAATAATTCCAAAAGCACCCCCGATAATTATAGCTATGACGTTTACTATTGTTCCTAAACCATGCATTTCTATTTTACTCCTTACTTAAGTTCCACTATTGTAACTCCGGTATCGCCTTCACCGTAATTGCCCAGACGATATGATGCCACATGGGCATGATTATGGAAATGAGCATGAATAGCCTTACGCAGTATACCTGTACCCTTCCCGTGAATTATTGAGACCTCATGTAACCCTGCTATAACAGCATCGTCGATGTATTTGTCCACCTTTTCGACAGCTTCCTCAGCATTAAGCCCCCGCAAATCCAGCTCAAGCTTTACATCTGAGGCTTTTACTCCGGTCACCCGAATCCGGTTTATTTTTTCTAAAGATTCCTTTTGTTCGTCAATACGCTTGAGTTGTTTTATATTGACCTTAACCTTCATTATACCTGCCTGTACCGTTATCTGTCCATCGGAATCAGGCCCATCAAGTACAGTTGCTTTTTGGTTCAGATTAAGCATTAATACAGTCTCACCGGGTTTTAAATCCTTTGGTGCTTCAACATATTCATGTGTTACAAATGAATCAACCAACTCACCTTCTATATTATCCAGATTACGAATGCCAGCTCTGGCTTCTTGAAGACTCCTCTCGTTATTTGCAGTAACACCTTGCTTATGAAGCTCCTTTAACCGGTCCAAAAGCTCCTCTGATTCGTACCGGGTATTCATCACTATTGCTCTGGCTTCTTCTTTTGCTTTGGTAATAATACTGCTTTTCTCCTTATTTATCCTGTCTTTTTCCTTTTTTGCTTCATCTTTGAGATTTTCAATCTCACGCTTCAGAATCTGAACCGCATCCTTCTCCTTTTCGGCCTGGGTCCTGTTCTTCTCTATATCCGAGAGAACATCCTCAAATCGTATATTATCCTGAGATATATATTCCTTTGCCTTATGAATTATATAGGCATCCAAACCCAGCTTCTGAGATATGGCAAAGGCATTACTCTTTCCCGGAACGCCTACCAAAAGTCTGTAAGTAGGACGAAGAGTCTCAACATCAAACTCACAGCAGGCATTCTGCACCCTATCTGTTGTCATAGCATAAATTTTAAGTTCACTGTAATGGGTTGTTGCCATGGTACAAATACCTCTTTTTGTGAGTCCTTCGAGAATAGCAATTGCCAGTGCTGCTCCCTCTGTAGGATCCGTTCCTGCCCCGAGCTCATCGAATAAAACAAGCGAGTCCTCATCAGCATCATTCAAAATCTGCACGATATTCTTCATATGGGATGAAAAGGTACTTAATGATTGCTCTATGCTCTGTTCATCGCCAATATCGGCATAAACACTTCCGAACATACCAAATTCACTGCCCTCTTTAACGGGAATATGCAGCCCGGCCTGGAGCATAATTACAAAAAGTCCTACTGTTTTAAGAGTGACCGTCTTTCCTCCGGTGTTAGGCCCTGTAATTACTAATGTGGAAAATTCATTACCCAACTCAATATCGATAGGTACAACACTATGCTTGTCCAAAAGTGGATGGCGGCCTTGTTTTATTTTGATTTGTCTTTTATTTGAAAGATGGGGGCAAATCCCATTCATATCCCGGGAAAGCTTTGCCTTTGCAAACATGAAATCCAACCTTGACAGAATATCAACATTAACGCCCAGCTCAATTCTGACCTCGGCTACTTTGGCTGAAAGTTCCTCCAAAATCCTTTCGATTTCACGCTGTTCCCTGAGTAAAAGCGACTTAATCTCATTATTTGCTTCAACTATTGATAATGGTTCTACAAATACAGTAGCTCCGGATGCTGACATGTCATGTATTAGTCCCGGAAGCTGGCTTTTAAATTCCTGCTTTATAGGAATAACATAACGGTCGCTCCTTATTGTAACAACTGTGTCCTGCATTATCTTTTTATAATCATTGGAACGAATAATTGATGATAGCTTATCTTTTATGCCATCCTGCTTCTGCCGGATACTCTTTCTTATGGAAAACAACTCAGGGCTTGCCCGGTCGGAAATCTCCTCCTCACTTATTATAGCGATGGATATAGCCTCCTCGACCTGCTTAAAACCTGCAATTTGACGTCCTAACTCCAAAGCTGTATTACCTTCCCATTCGGCAGGTACATCACTAGTCAAAAATTGTTTAATTACTCTTGAACATCGCAGAACATCTCCAATTTTCAATAGCTCTGATATACTCAATGTTGACCCGATTTCTACCCGTTTCAGAGAACCTCTGATATCATGGATTCCACCAAATGGAGCACCACCCTTACGCCATAAATATGACGCTGCGTCACTGGTTTCCTTTAGCCTGTCTTCCACTTTATAAAAATCAGAAACGGGCTTCAAATCCTCAACATATGTTCTACCCAGATTCGATACCGTTCTTTCGCTAAGCATTTTCTTAATTTTATCATATTCAAGAACACGTAATGATTTCTCGTTCATTAAAATCTCCTCTTGTTTTTTATGACAGTGTAGCGGCCGCAGAAAGCTACGACTATAAAAGCCGCAGCCTGAAGTAAGATGATAGTAATCTATGGATTAAGGCCTTCGAACCTTTGGTGCAATCTTTTCAAAATAAAACCTTATCCATGCTGTAAATAATATATCATATATGACAAATACCACTTGAAAAACAATACCCGTAACAATAATCATGGTGCCCTGAGTTAATGATAGAGGAAGAAAAACCTTAGCTATACTCCAAGCCGGCCACAGAAAGAGATTAAAAGCAATAAGCTTCAGCAGTATCTCAAGCCATGGCTTTCGCAGCGATTCAATATGGAATTTTAATATTGTATATATGCCAAAAAATAAAACATACGGCAGTACATTAAGCTTTTCGGGAATCAAAAGTAAACCTGCTGCACATGTTACCACATAAGCCGCCCAAGCCCACTTAACTCCGGCCTCCAACATTACAACAGATAAGATGAAACCGGCTAATACATAAAACCCTAATCTTCCCGTAGGCGCAATTGACTCCAAAAACAATACTATAACAATTAATGCTGATAGTATTCCAGTTAAAGCAATTTTTCGTGTTTTATCCTTTTGCCTTTTATTTTGGTTTATAGAATTTGAACTGTCTTCCAAGCTTAAAACCTCATTCTGAAATCTTGCCTAACAGCAACCAATAAGATCTCCGCCCAAACATTCGCAACAACTATCTGCACACCAGAGATTTACGCAAAGATTACACATATCCGGGCTACTATTATAACTATTTCGATAATAATTATTCTGCCTGTATCCGGTAGATTGTTGGTTAAGGTTATTAAGTGCATTACGGTATTCGAAATTGGCAGGGTCCATATTTGCTGCCTTCTGAATATTAGTAAAGCCTCTGTCATACCAGCCTCTTCTCAAGAAAATAAGGCCCTGCAAATAATACCAAGAGGCATTTCTACTTTGCATTCTATCCAATATTTTCTGCGCCTCATTTAAGTTGCCATTATTAATATACATTCTTGCCCTATTTTCAAGATCAGCTTCATTTGTATACTGATACTGAGTATTATAGTTTGTTTGTGATTGGGGACCGGACTGCTGCTGCTGTTGTTGTTGCTGTTGCCACTGTTGCTGATATTGTTGTCCATTTGTCCCCTTTGAAGCGTTGCTGTTCTCATAAGACTGTTCGTAATCCGGTTTGTATTGATAATTTCCGCCGGCATTTTTCATTACCTCTTCATAAGCCTCATTAATCTCCCGCATTTTTTCGTCGGCCAAATCTGACAAAGGATTATTTTGATATCTATCAGGATGATACTTCTTAGCAAGCTCACGATATGCGCGCTTTATTTCGTCGTAGCTGGCACCCTCTTTTATTCCTAAAACCTTATAGGGATTCTTTTTCATTCCTTATACCTCTTTCTTGCAACACCTTGTCTGTCTTAATAATTAAGCCTGAATATAATATATTATCAAGTATGCCTTTATTTTTTTCAATACCCAGAAGTGAATACGCTTTTTCTACTTCGCTTAAAGAATAAGTCAGAGAAAAATTCACTTTTTCCTGTATAGATTTCTTAAACGCA